>NZ_LGDO01000042.1:0-26474 GCF_001279805.1 Streptomyces sp. XY431 | reverse complement strand
CCCAACCCCCCCTCCCCCCCCTGGGATTTCGACCTCCGTGCCCCGCCGCACCCGGCCCCTGGCCGCCGCCCTCGCCCTCGCCACCGCCGTCGCCCTGCTGGCGACCTCGTGCAGCAGTTCGGGTTCGGAGGACGAGGACGACCCCTCGGCCGACGCCACCGGCGCGCAGCCCCCGGCGGCCACCGCCGCCCCCGTCCCGGGCACTCCCGGCACCCCGGACGCCCCGTCCTCCCCCGCCGACGCGGGCTCGCCGACGGCGCCGGCCCCCGGCACCCCGTCGGTCCCGCCCGGCACTC
Source organism: Streptomyces sp. XY431 (assembly GCF_001279805.1). Lineage (NCBI taxonomy): Bacteria > Bacillati > Actinomycetota > Actinomycetes > Kitasatosporales > Streptomycetaceae > Streptomyces > Streptomyces sp. XY431. The sequence continues at coordinate 26,178 of NZ_LGDO01000042.1, read as the reverse complement.
CGGGCACGCCTTCCGTCCCGGGCACTCCCAGTACTCCCGGTACTCCTGGCCACCCCGTCACGCCCGGCACTCCGGCCGTCCCCGGCACCCCGGGTACGCCGGGCACACCGGGCACACCGGCCGCCCCCGCCGGAGCCCGCTGGCAGCCCACCCCCGGCCTGGCCTGGCAGTGGCAACTCGGCGGCGGCGTGGACCAGTCCGTCGACGTCCCGGTCTACGACATCGACGGCTTCGAGACCGACGCCTCCGTGGTCGCCGCGCTGCACGCCAAGGGCCGCAAGGTGATCTGCTACATCAACGCCGGTTCCTGGGAGGAATTCCGCCCCGACGCCGCCGCTTTCGCCCAGGCCCTCCAGGGCTCGGGCAACGGCTGGAAGGGCGAGAAGTGGTTCGACATCCGCAAGCTCGACCAGCTGAAGCCGCTGATGGCGGCCCGCTTCGACATGTGCCGGCAGAAGGGCTTCGACGCCGTCGAACCCGACACCATCGAGGCCTACAACCAGAACAGCGGCTTCCCGCTGACCGCGGACGACCAGCTCCGCTACAACCGCATGCTCGCCACGCTCGCCCACGAACGCGGCCTGGCGATCGGCCTGAAGAACGACCTGGAGCAGATCCCCGCCCTGCTGGGCGACTTCGACTTCGCGGTGAACGAGGAGTGCGCGCAGTTCGACGAGTGCGGCCGGCTCTCGCCCTTCGTCCAGGCGGGCAAGGCCGTGTTCCACGTCGAGTACAAGCTCGGCACGGACCGGTTCTGCGCCAAGACCAAGGCCCTGGGCTTCAGCTCGATGCAGAAGAAGCTCGAACTGGACGCCTGGCGGAAGCCCTGCTGACGCAGGGACGGCGGCCGCACGGCCGCCGGACCGCCAGGCGATCAGCCACGAGGGTTACTTGACCGCCAGCCAGATGACGGCACCCACCACCACGAGCACGGCCACGGCGATCGCCGCGATCATGCCCGTGCGGCTGCCGCTGGCGCCGTAGGTGTTGACGGAGCCCGGCGCCTGGGGTGCCGGGGTCTCGTCGACGAAGGCCCGGAACATCTGGGTGCTGCCGGCGGGGTCGTAGTCGTTGTCAGCCATGGCAGGGACTCTAACGAATCCGCGGACCGCCCCGACACCCGGACTCCGCACTACGACTGTGCGACAAGCATGTGAAGTCCCCCACGACCCCGGAATGCCCGCCCCGCCGATCGGGTTGACTCGGACCATGACCGATTCCCGCAGCGACGCCCCCCGTTACGTGCAGCTCGGCGACTCCGAGCTCTCGGTGTTCCCGCTCTCCCTCGGCGGCAATGTCTTCGGCTGGACCGCCGACGAGGCCGCGTCCTTCGCCGTCCTCGACGCCTACACCGCGGCCGGCGGCAACTTCGTGGACACCGCCGACACCTACTCCTCCTGGGTCCCCGGCAACACCGGCGGCGAGTCCGAGACGATCATCGGGAAGTGGCTGCGCAGCCGCGGCAACCGCGACTCCGTCGTGGTCGCCACCAAGGTCGGGCTGCACCCCGAGGCGCGCGGGCTGCGCGCGGCCAACATCAAGTCCTCCGCCGAGGACTCGCTGCGCCGTCTCGGCGTCGACCACATCGACCTCTACTACACCCACCAGGACGACGACACCCCGGTGGAGGAGTTCGTCACCGCCCTGGACGCGTTGGTGCGCGAGGGCAAGGTGCGCGCCGTCGCCGCCTCCAACATCGGCGCCGACCGGCTCGCCGAGGCCCTGGCCTTCGCCGAGCGCGAGGGCCTGGCGAAGTACGTGGCCGTCCAGCCGCACTACAACCTGGTCTCCCGCGGCACCTTCGAGGGCCCGCTGGCCGAGGTGGTCGCCGCGCACGGCCTCGCCACCGTCCCCTACTACGCGCTGGCCTCGGGCTTCCTCACCGGCAAGTACCGCCCGGGCGGCACCTCGGTGACCAGCGCCCGCGCCGAGGGGGCCGGCCGCTACCTGGACGGCCCGCGCGGCCCCAAGGTCCTGGAGGCGCTCGACACCGTGGCCGCCGAGCAGGAGGTCGAGCTCGCCACCGTCGCCCTGGCCTGGCTCGCCGCCCGGCCGACCGTCGCCGCCCCGATCGCCAGCGCCCGCACCGTCGACCAGCTCCCGCCGCTGCTGGCCGCCGCCGCACTGGAGCTCACCCCCGCGCAGACCGCACTGCTGGACGACGCCTCCGCCTGACCCCGGCACCGGCGCCCCGGCGGCCCGCGTCGTCCACAGGCTGTGGACGACGCGGGCCGTCGCCGTCACGGGCGGCCGAAGTGGGTCGGCCGGAAGCCGTTGCTGATCGTCGACACCCGGACGGTCTTCCCCGGCCGGGGCGCCTCGACGAACTTCCCGCCGCCCAGGTAGATCCCCACATGGTGGATCCCCGAGGCCCGGCCGCTGTCCGACCAGAACAGCAGGTCGCCCCGGCGCAGCCGGTCCTGCGCGATCGGAGTGGTCGCCGCGTACTGGTCGTCGGCCACCCGCGGCAGCTCGACGCCCGCCCGCCGGAAGGCCTGCTGCACCAGCCCCGAACAGTCGTAGCCGGAGGGACCGTTGCCGCCCCACACATAGGGCTTGCCGAGCTGGGCCAGCGCGTAGCCGATCACCGACTCCACCCGGTCGGAGGAGGGGGCCTGGTCCTGGGTCGGCGTTCCGCCGCCCGACCGGCCGGTGCGGTCGAGGTAGATGTCGTAGTGGCTGGTCCAGCGCCACTCGCCCCGGGTGTTCCTGAACCAGTACCTGGAACCGTCCCAGCCCTGGCGCGGTCCGGCGGACCGGACGGCTGCTTCGGGAGCGGCCGGCTGCGCGGTGGACCCGGTGGACCCGGTGGACCCGGTGGACCCGGTGGACCCGGTGGACCCGGTGGAGCCTGCCGGGGCGCCGGAGCCGGTCGGGGTACCGGTGGTGGACGAGGAACCGGTGGTGGACGAGGAGCCGGCGCCGCCCACGGCCTTCGTGTACACGCTGTAGTGGCCGGTCCAGCGCCACTCGCCCCGGGCGTTCTTGAACCAGTACTTGGAGCCGTCCCAGCCCTGCTTGCCCGGCGCCGCCTGCGCGGCCCCGGCACCGGCGGTCAGTCCGACCACCCCGGCACCGGCCAGCACGGTGGTGGCCAGACAGGCAGTGCGCACCGCCCGGTGTATTCGGCCGGCCCCGGACGGCCCTGCCGGTCGGGCGGTGCGCGGCCGGGCCGCGCAGTGCGGGCAGCCACAGCCCGCGAACGCGGGACCGCCGCCGAGGCGTTCCTCGAAACCGTCCGGGGTGTCGAGGCCCTCCAAGCCGTCGAGGCCCTCGACCCCCTGATGGGCGTCGAACCCGTCGAGCGCGTTGAATCCGTCGAGCGTGTCGAGCCCGTCGGCGGTCCCGTCCACGAACGCGAGGCCGACGTCCGTGCCGCTGGCTATCCTCATGCCGGTCGTCCTTCCTTCCGCCCGGCCCGGGCGGCCGGGGGCGGTACCGAGGCGGCCACTCCGGCCGGGGCGACGAAGGCGACCAGCAGGTGCTCCATCAGCGCGCTCCGGGCGGCCTCGTCCAGCTCGTGCGCGGTGGCGCGCTCCAGTCGGCGCACGGCGAGCGCCGCCGCCTCCACCGCGTCGTCCACCAGCACCGTGCGCAGACCCGCGTCCAGATCGGCCAGCCGGCGCCGGCGCATCGACTCGGCCACCTCCGGCGCGTAGTCCAGCGCCAGCGGCTGCGCCGAGTAGACCTCCAGCCCGGCCGGGGCGACCTCGGCGGCCAGCGCCCGGGTGAGCTCGTCGGCGAACCACTGACCGTCGCGCAGGGCCGGCCCGGGTGCCGCGTTGCTGTCGCAGGGCAGGATGGAAGCGGTCCGGGTGAGCACCGCCTGGACCTGCTCCCGCAGATAGCTCTCGTGGTCCTCGATCGCCAGCAGCGCGCGGGCGGTGTCCTTGACCCGCCACACGATCAGCAGCCGGACCACGATCGGCGTACCGGTGCGGTCGACCACCTTGGCCGGCTCGCTGCGCCAGTGCCGCAGCCGGACGTCCACCCGGCGACGGCGCAGCAGCGGGTTCACCCAGACCAGGCCGGTGCGGCGGACGGTGCCCCGGTAGCGGCCCCAGCGGGTGAGCACCCGGGTCTCGCCGCCGGCGTTGGCCAGCAGTCCGGCGAGCGCGAGCACGACGAGCAGCCCGGCGGCGGTCACGGCGGCCACCGAACGGGCGGTCACCTCGGCCCGGCCACTGGCACGGGCGGCGTCCGCGCGCAGATCGGGCAGCGCGTCCCAGTGCGGGACGACTCCGTCGCGCACCAGCACCAGCAGGACGGCGGCCGTGCCGAGCAACAGCGCCAGCAGCGCGACCCAGCCGGGCAGGCCGGCCGCGTTCCGCTCCCGGAGCGCCTGGTCGGCGCGCGGCGGCCGGCGCGAGGTGGCGGCGGCCGGCGTCCCGGCCGGGACCGCCTCCGGGTCCGGGTCCGCGACCGGTGCCGGGGGCGGGGCCACCTGAACCGTCCGGACGGTCGGCTCCCCAGCCTCCAACGGATCGCGCGGATCGGCGGAGGAGCCGGCGGGCCCGGGGAGGACCGTGAGCGGAGTGGTCGGCGGACCGCTGTCGGCCGGTCCGGCGGCCGACCCGGACGTCCGCAACACCTTGGCAAGCGGGCTGGAGCCGGAGGCGGAACGTTCCGGCAACGCCGGAGGAAGTGTTTTGGGCAGGTGGTCGGGTCGCTGCGAAGAATCGCGGGTGACGTCCATGCACGGATCCTCAGGTTCAGTGTGTCGCGCAACGGGCGGCCCGGATCTGACGGGCAGTGCCAGAGTCAGGCTAAGTTCATACGTCATCAAATGCGACATTTGAGCTTATGTGTGTCGACATTTCCTGACGAATCATCCGAAGCCGGAGCTGACGCGCAGGCACATGAGCGGATGGTGGGAGCGGTTCAGCGCCGCCGGGTCCCGGTTCCCCGAGCGAGCATCCGACGGGTGATCAGGCCGATCCCGGTGAGCACCAGCAGGATCCCGGCGAACGCACCGCGCCAGGCGTCCGACCGCTGCCGGTCGGCGGCCATCGGCGACGAGGGGTCCACCGGCTCGGCCGCCCGCTGCTGTCCGCGCTCGGGCGGGGCAGCCGGACCTCGGCTCCGGTCGGACGGGTCCCGGTCCGGGGTCGAGACGTCCGCCGGGTCCGGATCCGCCCCGGTCGGGGTGGCGGCCGCCGTCGTGGTCGGGGTGGCGGTGGGCGTGGGCGTGGGAGTAGTGGTGTGGGCGGGGCTCGCGGGCGCGGTCACGGCCGGACTCGGAGTCGGGGACGTCGGGGTGGAAGCGGTCGAGGACACGGTCGGGGACGGGCCGCCGGTGACCGGCGCCACCGTCACCGGAGCCGCAGTCGGCGAGGGCGAGGCCGCCACGGGCGGAACGACGATCGGCAGCAGCCCCGGCGGGACGGGATCGAGGACCGGCTCGACGACGGTCGGGGACGGCACCGACGGAGTGGACGGCGTGGGCGGAGTGGACGGGGCGGACGGCACCGATACCGAGGGCGAAGCCGTCGGGGACGAGGTGGGCGGAACCGAGGCGGACGCGGTCGAGGACACGGTCGGGGACGGGCGGCCGGTGGCCGGCGCCACCGTCACCGGAGCCGCGGTCGGCGAGGACGAGGCCGCCACCGGCGCCCCCACCGCCCCGCCGACCGGCGGAACGACGATCGGCAGCAGCCCCGGCAGGACGGGATCGAGGACCGGCTCGGCGACAGACGGGGACGGCACCGACGGCGTGGGCGGAGTGGACGGCACCGGCACCGAGGGCGAGGCCGTCGGGGACGGGACCGCCGCCGTCGGGGACGGGGAGAGCGCGGGCGTGGGGCGCGCGGACGTCGTGGGCTCGGCCGAGGGCGACGACGACGGCACGACCGTCACCGCCGTGGGCGTCACCGTGGGCGTCGGCACCGGCGTCGGGGCAGCGCTCGCCGCCGGAGCCGGAGTCACCGAAGGAGTCACCGAAGGCGCCACCGTGGGAGTCACGTCCGGCGTCGCCTCCGGCGTGGGCGTCAGCGTTGGCGTGGACGTAGGCGTCGGCGTGACCGCTCCGCCCGCCGCTGCGACGGTGACCGCCACGGTCTCCGCCGCCGTCCCGTTCCCCGCCAGGTCGGTCGCGGTGACGACCAGCCACTGCTCCCCCTCCGCCAGATCACGGTTCGCCGTGCACGCCCAGCTGCCGTCGACGGCCGCCGTCGTCCCGCAGGCGACGATCCGCGCGGCCTCGGCGGCGCGCTCCGGCCGCCCGGTGACGAGCACCTGGGCCCCCGGTTCGGCCCTCCCGGCGAACCGGGGCCGGGCGACCCGGAGGGTCTCCCCGGCGGTCGGCACGGTGAGCACCGGACGGTCCGGCGGCACGGTGTCGACGACCAGCTCGACCGTCTGACCCGGGGTCCGGTTCCCGGCGAAGTCGGCGGCGGTCGGGGTCAGCCGGTGCCGACCGTCCGCCAGGTTCTCCACCGGCAGACAGGACCAGCCGCCGTCGGGCCGGACCCCCGTGCTGCACAGGTCGGTCCCCTGACCGCCGGAGCCGCCGCCCTCGCCGGCCGCCTCGCGCGTTCCGGCCGACCGGTCGACCACGGTCACGGTGCTGCCCGGCTCGCCGGTGCCGGCCAGTTGCAGCCCCGGGTCGTTGGTGAACTCGGGCAGGGTGAGCACCGGCGTGCCCGGAGGCGTGGTCCTGACGGTGATCCGCACCGGCTCGCCGCGCAGCACCACGCCACCGCCGGTGGTCTCCACCGGGGTGAGGCTGTGCCGGCCCGGGGCCAGCGCCGTGTCCGGGCGGCAGGACCAGTCGCCGCCCCGGGCGACCCGGGTCCGGCAGAGCGCGGTGTCGCCCTCGCGGATCTCGACGGTGGCGCCGGCCACCGCGCCCTCGCCGGAGATCCGGGGGCGGGCCTCGGCGAGAGTGGTGCCGTCGACCGGTTCGGCGATCTCCGGACGGGCGGCCCCGACGGTCAGCCGGATCCGCTGGTCCGAGACCTGCCCGGAGTCGGCGAAGCCGCCGGCCGGCACCAGCTGGGCGGCGTCCCGGCCGATCCGCAGCCGGGCCCAGGTCTCGCCGGAGGCCGCGTCGGCGGGGACGGTCCACTCCAGCGAGGCGCTGTGCTCGCCGGGGGCGACCTCGGTCTGCACCCGCTCGGTCGCTTCGAAGCGGCCGTTGCGGTCGAAGTCGACCCAGCCGGCCAGGGTGGCGGAGGAGTCGCCGACGGCGACCGGGAGGGTGAGCCGGTAGTCGTGGCCGATCGCCGCCTCGGCGGGGTAACTGACGGCCGGGTCGGCGCCCTGGTACTCGCCCCGGCCGGGCTGGAGCTGCGGCGGTGGCGGATTGACCCCGCCGTCCTCCCCGCTGCCGCCGCCCGTGGACCCGTCCCCGCCACCGGTGCCGCCGTCCACCGCGCCGTCCGCCCGACCGGCGTCGGGCCGCCGGAACAGCCAGCCGGGCCGCCCGTCGGCCTTGGCGCCCTGGGTGGCGGCGTCACCGCCGAGGTAGAGGTCGGAGAGCAGGTGGGAGGCGTTGCCGTAGCCCTGCGGCGCGGTGCCGACCCCCTCGTCGAGGGTGACCGTGTAGGACTGGGTGAGCGGGGCCGGGGCGGTGGTGGAGCCGGCCCGGGCGGTCGAGCGCCGCTCGACCCGGAAGATCGCCGTGCGGAAGGTCCCGGCCAGCTCCAGGCTGCCCTCGGCGGCGGACCCGGGGTCGCCGTCGGCGCCGCCGTCGGCCCGGGCGGGGGCGAGCGTGTTGCCGTCGACCGTCCAGCCGGGCCAGTCGGTGCGGTTGACCAGGGTGGGGGCCGCCGGTGAGCCGCCGGTCAGGGTGAGCCTGGTCGCGGTGCCGGTGGAACCGGATTTCCCGGTGGTGATTCCGGCGAGTCCACTGAGGTGCAGCCGGGGATTGCGGACGGCCCGGGAGAATGTCAGCCGAAGCGTTCCGACGGTGCGCCAGGAACCGTCCGTCTGCGGACGGTCCTCAGCGATCCGGAAGGACTGCGCGGGATCTCCGGGCCGGAGTCCGTCGGCGTAGAGCGCGCGGGAACGCCCGCCGCCGGCGCGGTCCGCCAATTTCCCCGGGCCGGCGGTGACCGACATCCCGGGGTCGGCGGAGAAGTCCAGTTGGACGGAGAGCCCGGAGGGCAGCACCGCGCCGCGTTCGGCGGTCCAGCTCCCGGGGGACTGCTGGGCGGCCGAGGGCGGCGGGTTCCAACCGATCAGCAGCCCGGCCGCCAGGACCGCGGCGGCACCGGCCGCAGCCGGGAACTGTCGGTTCATCCGGCTCTCCTTCAGATCGGCTGCCGGGCGGCCTGGGTGACCGGGCAGTCTGGACACAAGATGTGACAAAACGGAATCACGATCCTGGTCCGGTCATACCGCGACACTTGCACTATTGGCCGTATGACACCCGATTGGCAGCCTCGGGCCCCCGGCAGGACGGGATGTACCCGAAAGGTACGCATTCCACCCATTGCCCCCGCGCGGGCCGGACCGCCCGCGCCCACCGGGAGCACACACGGCAGGGGCTGCCCCGGAAACGAAAGAACCCCCGGCCGCCAGGGCCGGGGGTTCTCTTCTGGTGCGCTCAGCAGGATTCGAACCTGCAACCTCTTGATCCGTAGTCAAGTGCTCTATCCGTTGAGCTATGAGCGCAAGTGCCGGACGGATCCGGCCTTGCGGGGTTTGGTGCGCTCAGCAGGATTCGAACCTGCAACCTCTTGATCCGTAGTCAAGTGCTCTATCCGTTGAGCTATGAGCGCTCGCCCCGGTGAACGTTCCAGCGGGGCGGTGCGGGAACAACATTACATGACCTGCGGCGCGGGACGAAATCGATTGATCCGGGCACCTCGGGCGGCCCGCGCCGGCGGGCCCCGGACATGAGAAGAGCCCCGCCGACAAGATCGTCGACGGGGCTCCCGGCTGCGGAGGCTGAGGGATTTGAACCCTCGATCAGGAATAACCCCGAAACCGCATTAGCAGTGCGGCGCCATAGACCGGACTAGGCGAAGCCTCCTCCACATGGACCAACCCCGCGTGCGCGGACTCGTTCCCTGTGCCTGTGATGATGCCACAACCCGGGGGCCCGGCACCAACCGCCGACAACGTTACTAGGCGGGTCGTCCTCGCCGCAAAGAAGAATGAGATACTGCCCTCTCCGGAGAGAGCTGCCCTGAAGCCGAGGAGACCTGTCGACGTGAGCAGCAGGCCGATCCGAGGCGCTGCTCGCCTCGCCGCCATACTCGACGCCCTGCCCGATGCGTTGTTGCTGGTCAACAGCAACGGCACGGTCGTCGATGCCAACACCGCGGCCGTACAGGCGCTCCAGGCGCCCGGCACGTCACTGGTCGGGATGGGTGTGCTCGACCTCCTCCCGGAGTTCGACCCGAGCCGGATCCCCGGCTCGATGCGACCCGCCACCCGCGAGGACGAGGCGCTCGACCGCCCGGTCCGGATGACGGCCCGGCGCACCGACGGCAGCACCTTCCCGGTCGAGGTCTCCGGCAACGACTTCGACGACGACGGCTCCGGCGCCGGCGAGGGCCGGGGCTACGCGGTCTCCTCGCTGGTCCCCTACGACCCGTACCGCGAGGGCTCCCGCTCCTCCGACCTGCTCCTGCTCCTGGTCCGCGACCTGACCGGCCGGCTCGGCGTCGAGGCCGAGCTGCGCCGCCAGCACAAGCAGACCGAGATGATCCTGCGGGCCGCCGCCGAGGGCGTGCTCGGCGTCGATCTCGAAGGCCGCTGCGTGCTGGTCAACCCGGCCGCCGCGCACATCCTGGAGTACCGGGCCAGCGAGCTGGGCGGCCGTGAGCTGCACCCGCTGATCCAGCACTCCCGGGCCGACGGCACCCCGCTGTCGCTGGAGGAGTCCGCGCTGCTGGACACCCTGACCTCCGGCCGCAAGCACCGGGTGCGCGGCACCGTGCTGTGGCGCAAGGACGGCCGGCCGGTCACCGTCGACCTCACCACCGCCCCGGTCCGGGACGGCGACCAGCTGGTCGGCGCGGTCATGACCTTCACCGACCGCAGCCGCGAACTCGCGCTGGTCGCCCGCAACGAGCACCTCACCGCCGTCCTGGAGAGCGAGCTCGGCGGCGCGCTGACCGCGCTGCACCGGCGGATCGACACGCTCGCCGCCGACCCGGCCGGGCAGCTCTGGCCCGAGGCCAACTGGACCCTGCGCCGGCTCGCCGACGAGTGCCGCCGGTTCGGCAAGCTGATCGACGGTGTGCTGGCCCACCAGCGCTCCGAGGCCGGCGAGAGCGCCGCCGCCGCGGCGGCCGCGGACGGCAAGGGCGGGCCGAAGCCCGCCGAGCGGGTCCCGGTCGCCCTGGACAAGGTGGTCCGCCGGGCCGTCGAGCACGCGGGCGAACTGGTCGGCGCCGGGCGGGTGCGGTTCTCCGTGCACGCGGCCGCCGTCGAGGTGATCGCCGACGAGCAGCGGCTCGCCCAGGCGCTGGCCCACCTGGTCGCGGACGTCAGCGGGGTCGGCCTGTCGCTGGACGCCGAGCCCGAGCTGCCCTCCCCCGGACTCGCCACCCCCGGTACCCCGGCGCTGCCGCCGGGCGGGGGCGACACCCCGGCCGTGGTGCTCGCCGCCGCCCAGCGCGGCGAGGTCGCCCGGGTGGAGATCCGCGGCCCCGGACGCGGCGGCAGCCCCGTCCACCTGCCGATAGCCCGCGCCGTGGTCGAGCGGCACGGCGGGGTGCTCCAGCCGCACGAGCTGCCGGGTCGCGCCGGCACCACCTATGTCGTCGAGCTGCCGCTGGACCCGGTCGCCGCGAAGGCCGCCGCCGAGCGCGCGGGTGCCGAGGGCCGCTCGGACCGGCCCAAGGAGAGCGACAGCGCCGTCCTGCCCGATCTGCCGGGCATCCCGCAGCTGCCCACCGCTCGCGCCGAGGAGCCGGCCGCCGAGAGTCCCTCGCCCACCGCTCCCGGTACGGCGGGCCCCGCGGCCGACCGCGGCTCCTCCGCCACCCCGGCGGACGGCACCGCCCGGGAGGGCGGGCGCGGTGACTCCGCGACCGCCGCCCCCGACGGTCCGCCGGCCGACCCGGCCGCCGAGCCCGGCACCGACCCGGCGCCGGTCGTCGAGCAGCGCCGGGGCCGGCGCGGGCGCCCCGCCGTCGAGCAGCCGACCGCCGACCACGACACCGCCCAGGACGTCCCCGGACCCGGCGACCGCCCGGACATCCCGGCCGACCAGTGGCCGAACGCCCCGGCCCGGATCGAGCGGGCCGTCCCCGAGCAGTGGAACGGCACCGGCAACGACCCCGCGTACGGGCGGCAGGGCCTCGGTGGCCCGAACGACCCGCAGAGCGACCCCTGGGGCAAGGACGACGGCCGCTCCGGCACCGCCTACGCCGTCCCGGTCGACGCCGGGCGCCCCGCCCCGGACCCCGGCGACGGAACCACCGGCGCGGACGGCGAGCCCCGGACCGCCGACAGCGCGGCCGGCCCGCGCACACCGATCGCCCTCGGCCCCGGCCCCTCCCCGGAGGACCCGGCGGCCGGCCGGGGCGGTCAGGACGGCGCGGGCGGACCGGACGAGTCCGGCTCCGAGCCCCGGCCGTCCCGACGCCGCCGCGCACTGCCCGGCAACGAGGACTCCTCCGGCGGCTTCGCGCTGCCCGGCGTTCCCGAGACCCCGGTCTACCCCGGTCTGGAGCACGCCCTGCCGGCCGGTCCGGCCCCGGCTCCGGCCGAGCCCGCCGGTCCCACACCGACCGGCCGCCGCCGCCGACTGGCCGTCCCGCCCGGGCCCGGTGGCGAGAACGGCGGCCCGGCCGCGCCCGACGGCGCCGCAGCGAGTACGCCCGCCGCACTGCCCGCGCTGCCGTCGGCGGCCCCGGCGCTGCCGGACGGCGCCGTGCCCGGCACCCCCGACGGCGACCGCCGCGAAGGCGCACCGCAGCCGGTCGGCACCGGCCTGGGCGAGCTGGCCCCGCCGCGGCCGCTCGGCGGCACCGGCCTGCCCGGTGCGCCCGGCGGTCCGGGGCCGGGGGCCCAGGTGAGCCCGGTCGCCGCCGTCGCGCCCGTCCCCGTGCCGGGCCCCGCCGAGGCCCGGCCCGCACCGAGACCGATGGCCGAGCTGCCCGCCGCGCCCACGCCGGCGCTCCCGGCGGCCCTGCCGATCGCCCCGGCGGGCGGCGGTCCCGAGTCCGGCGAGCGCCCGGTGCCCGCGCCCGCCCCCGACGGCGGACCGCGCCGACTGCTGGTCTGGCCCGAGCCCGACCCGGCCACCAGCCAGGCACTGCAGGACCGCGGCTACCGCCCGGTGATCGTCCGCTCCCGCGAGGAGGTGGACGCGCAGGTCTCCGGGTTCCCCGCCGCGCTCTTCGTCGACCCGCTGACCGGCCCGATCACCCGCACCGCGCTGCAGTCGCTGCGCACCGCCGCGCTGAACAGCCGGGTCCCGGTGGTGGTCACCGCCGGTCTCGGCCAGGCCACCCGGGACGCCGCGTACGGCGCCGACCCGGCTGTGCTGCTGCGCGCCCTCGCCCCGCGCGACGGCGAGAACCACGCCCCGCGCGTCCTGCTGGTCGAGAGCGATCCGGACATCGCCGTCGCGATGATCGGCAGCCTGGAGCGGCGCGGCATGCACGTCGAGCACGCGGTGGACGAGAACGACGCCGTCGCCCGGGCCAGCAGCGTGCAGCCCAACCTGGTGGTGATGGACCTGCTCCAGATCCGCCGCCGCCGGGTCGGCCTGCTGGACTGGCTGCGCGCCAACGACCGGCTGCACCGCACCCCGCTCGTCGTCTACACCTCGGTGGACCTCGACCCGCGCGAGCTGCCCCGGCTGCGCACCGGCGAGACGGTCCTCTTCCTCGCCGAGCGCTCGACCAGCGAGGACGTCCAGTCCCGGATCGTCGACCTGCTCGGGCGGATCGGCGCCATGGGCGAGGCGGGCGTCGCCGCCGCCGGCTGAGCGCGCGGCCCGGAACGACCGGGGCCGGCCACCCCCTCTGCGGGGGCGGCCGGCCCTGGTGGTTCCGGCGGGGGTGTCCCGCCGGGTGTCACTCCTTGCCGAGCAGCGTGACGTCCAGCTTCCGGTCCGCGTAGTCGGCCCGGATCACCTTCTTGTCGAACTTCCCGACCGAGGTCTTCGGCACCGCCTCGACGATCGCCCAGCGCTCGGGCAGCTGCCAGGACGCGATCCGCCCGGCCAGGAAGGCCCGCAGTTCCGGCAGCCCGACGGTGGCGCCCGGCCGCAGCACGACGGTCGCCAGCGGACGCTCGCCCCACTTCTCGTCCGGCACGGCCACCACGGCGGCCTCGGCCACCTCCGGGTGCGCCATCAGGTGGTTCTCCAGGTCCACCGAGGAGATCCACTCGCCGCCGGACTTGATCACGTCCTTGGCCCGGTCGGTGAGGGTCAGATAGCCGTCCGCGGTGATGGTGCCGACGTCGCCGGTGCGCAGCCAGCCGTCCTCGGCGAACTTGTCGTCCGGGCGCTCCGGGTCCTGCCCGGCGCCGCCGTAGTACGCCCCCGCGATCCACGGGCCGCGCACCTCCAGCTCGCCCGCCGACACCCCGTCGTGAGGCATCCGCTCGCCGCCCGGGCCGATCAGCCTGGCCTCGACGGAGGCCGGGAAGATGCCCTGGCTGACCCGGTAGGGCCACTCCTCCTCCGGGGTGAGGCCGCCGGGCGGCTGGGCGAAGGAGCCGAGCGGCGAGGTCTCGGTCATGCCCCAGGCGTGGACGACCCGGATGCCGTGGCGCTCCTCGTACCCCTTCATCAGCGAGGGCGGACAGGCCGAGCCGCCGATGACGACCATCCGCAGGCTGGAGGTGTCGTAGTCGCCGGCGTCCAGCTCGTCCAGCAGCCCGCTCCAGATCGTCGGCACGGCCGCGCTGACGGTGGGCTTCACGGCGGCGATCATCTCGGCCATCGGCCGGGGCTGGAGGAAGCGGTCCGGCATCAGCAGGTTGGCGCCGGACATGAACGCGGCGTGCGGGATGCCCCAGGCGTTGACGTGGAACATCGGCACCACCGGCAGGGCGGTGTCGCGCGGGGTGAAGGCGAAGTTGTCGCCGGTGTTGACCTGGAGGCAGTGCAGGTAGACCGAGCGGTGGCTGTAGAGGACGCCCTTGGGGTCGCCGGTGGTGCCGGAGGTGTAGCAGAGCACGGCGGCCCGGCGCTCGTCGATGTCGGTGAGCCAGGGGTACTCGGTCGGCCGGTCGGCGATCAGCTCCTCGTAGTCGTGCACGCCGCCCGCGAAACCGGCCAGCACCGAACGGTCGCCCGGGCCGCTGACCACGATGTGCTTGAGCGTCGGGGCGAGCCGCGGCAGGACGGCGGCCAGCAGCGGGAGCACGGTGCCGTTGACGATGATCACGCGATCGGCGGCGTGGTCGACGATGAAGGACAGCTGGTTCGCGGGGAGCCGCAGGTTGAGCGTGTGCAGCACCGCGCCCATCGCCGGCACGGCGAGGTAGGCCTCCAGGTGCTCGGCGTTGTTCCACATCAACGTTCCAACAACACTCGACTCGGTACAGCCGAGTTCGTCGCGCAGAGCCCAGGCGAGCTGTGCCGCCCGCGCCCCGACCTCCGCGTAGGTCCGGACCACCGGTCCGGTGCCGTCCCAGGTGGTGACGGTCGAGCGGGCGTGGACGGTCGACCCGTGCTCAAGGATTCGGGCGACGGTGAGCGGAACGTCCTGCATCGTGCTGAACACGGGTCCTCCTCGACCTGGGCTGCACTGCGGCGGTGCTGCCCCCGGCCCGGCCGGAGACCGGCTACTGAGCGGTAATACGGGGCAGTAGAGCCCGATTGTGCCGCGCCGCACCCTCGCTGTCAGCATTCCGGCACAGTTGCCCCGATCACGGCCGCCGGGACGGGCGGGATACTGGGGGCATGGGTGACGGGCGTGACGAACGACGGGCGGGGCCGCTGCCGAGCGGGCTCCGGATGCCGTGCCCGTGCTGTGCGGAGGGCGTCCGGACGGAGGCGCGGATGGGCCTGCGCGCGGGCCGGACCGGCACCGGGCACATCCCGCAGACCTGTCGCCACTGCGGCGGCCTGGGCTTCCTGGGGCTCGCCCTGCGGGAGTGACGCCGCCTCAGCGGGCCAGCGGGGCATCGACCTGGTTGCGGTCGACGGTGAGCGTCGCCCCGCCGTAGGTCTCCTCGACATTGCCGCGGTACTGGTGGACGCGCTGGTGCGGGGCCCAGAGGTCCGGGGCGAGCGGTCCGCCGCCCGCTGTGTCGGCCCGGTCGTCCCAGCGGGCGTACCAGAGGGTGTCGGGCAGCGGCGCGCTGCCGGCCCGGGCGGCCGCGGCGAGGTCGGCGATGCCGGAATCGAGGCTGGAGTAGAAGCCGGAACCGTAACCCGCCAGGTGCAGGGCCTGGGTCCAGCCGAGGGTGAAGTCGACCACGGCCTGCCCACAGGCAGGGTCACGCACCGGGTAGGCCTCGATGTCCAGGAAGACCGGGCTGCCCTTGCCGAGCCCGACCGCCTTGAGACCGCGGACCGCTTCGACCGCCTCCTCGCGGCCCTGCTGGACGGCCCGGGCGGGGTCGATCCGCTTCGGCTTGCGGCTCAGCTCGCTGCACGGCGCCTGGCGGCCGACGTGGACGGGCAGGAAGCGCCACCCCATCGCCCTGGCCTGCCGCACCCAGTCGGCGTCGAGCCTCGGCTGGGCGCAGCCGCGCTGGCTCCCGCTGGTGTAGATGCCGACCGCCCCGTACGGCGAGGAGTCGCGCCAGGCCCGCATGGTCTCCAGCGGTGGCGCGGTGCAGGCGTCGAAGGCCGCGCCGGTGAAAAGGTCCCGGGCCCGGGCGGCGGGCGGGCCGAACCGGTCGGGGAGGACGGTGGCCCGGATCCGCGGGGCGGCGGCGACCACCGGTGCGGTCTCGTCGGCGCTCGCGCCCGGACCGCCGGCGGCCAGCAGCAGGACGAAGGAGGCGGCGGCGAGGGCGGCGGGGCGGAGATAGCGCACGCCGCCTTGATACTGACGGGACGTCGGACAACCGCGGCAACCACGCCGGGCACCCCCGAAAAGCCCACCCTTTCGGACGCACCCGTCCGTATCCGTCCCGATTTTTGTAACGAGCTTGCTGCCCGGTGGCTCCTTACGGCAAACTCGCCTTCATGCCCACGCCCCACCTCAGCGAAACCTCCGCCCCGACGACGGCCACCGCCGTCGCCGAGGCGCTTGTCATGCCGCCCGCCCCCAAGGGCGAGCCCGCCGGCGAGCGGGGCGGCTGGCGACGAGGCGGGGCGCCCGCGGAGGGGCTGCCACCGGACCCGCGAACCGGCCGACCGTCCGGCCGACGGTTCCCGAACTTCCTGCGGCGCCCGGAGAGGATCCCGGCGCCGCTGCTCTGTCTGACGGCGATGTTCCTGGTGCAGACCGGGATCGCGTTCTCCAAGCCGCTGTTCGGCCCGCTCGGGGTCAGCGGCACCACCTTCCTCCGGCTGGGCTTCGCGGCGGTCATCCTGCTCGCCGTCACCCGGCCCCGGCTGCGCGGGCGCCGGCCGCGCGACCTGGCCGCCGCGGGCCTGCTCGGCATGGCCTCGGCCGGGATGACCCTGCTGTTCGCCGGGGCGATCGACCGGCTGCCGATGGGCACAGCCGCCACCATCGAGTTCCTCGGCCCGCTCGCGGTGGCGCTGTACTTCGCCCGCCGTGCCAGCCACCTGCTGTGGGCGCTGCTCGCGGCCGGCGGGGTGGCACTGCTGACGCTGCTCGGCGAGGGTGGGGAGGGCGGCGCCGGGCTCGACCCGGTCGGCCTGCTCTGCGCCTTCGGGGCGGCGGCCTGCTATGCCGCGTACATCCTGTTCACGGACAAGGTCGGGGCGGCGTTCCAGGGCTTCCAGGGGCTGGCCGTGTCGATGACGGTCGGCGCGCTGGTGGTGGCGCCGTTCGGGCTCGGCGAGGCCTGGGACGGACTGTCCGCGCCGGACGCCTCGCCGCTGATGCTGCTGCTCGCGGTCGCCGGGGTGTCCCTGCTGCTGCCGGTGATCCCCTACGCACTGGAGATGACGGCGCTGCGGCGGATGCCCCAGCGGGTGTTCAGCGTGCTGGTGAGCCTGGAGCCGGCGGTCAGCGCGCTGGTCGGGCTGGTGGTGCTCGGACAGTTGCTGGGCGTCGCCCAGCTCGCGGGGATCGGCTGTGTGGTGGCGGCGAGCGTCGGGGCCACCCTGACCGGGCGGCGCTGAGACGGGTGGGGGCGCGCATCCGGTCGATGCGCGCCCCCGCCCGTCCGCCGCGGTGCTTCAGGTGCCTCGGGCCTTCAGGTGCCTCGGGTGCTTCAGGTGCTTCGGGTGCTCCGGGCCTTCAGGTGCGCCGGGCCTTCAGGTGCTTCGGGTGCTTCACGGCCAGAGCAGGGTGCGCGACCACTCCGGGGTGAGCACCGGTCCGGTTCTGGTGTAGCGGAGGCGGACGTGGTGGCGCTCGGCCTCGCCCTGCCAGAACTCGACCTCGTGCGCCCAGAGCGTGTAGACGGCATGCCCGGCGGCGACCGCGTCCGGGGTGGCCTCCAGGCGGCGCCGGGCCACCGCCACCGCCTCCTCGTACTCGGCCGGCGAGGCCAGCGGCTCGCTCTGCCGCCCGACCAGCGCACCGATCCGGGCGTCCGGGGAGCGGGTGGCGAACTCGGCCGCCGCGACCAGGTCGGCGGCCCGTTCGACGGTGCCGCGGACCCGCACCTGGCGGCCGAGCCGGGGCCAGTAGACGGTGAGCGCGGCGGCCGGGTGGTCGGCGAGCTGGCGGCCCTTGGGGCTGTCCGCGGCGGCGGAGAAGACCCAGCCGGTGCCGGCCGCGTCCACGTCGCGCAGCACCAGGACGCGGGCGTCCGGCAGGCCGTCGGCGTCGACCGTGGAGAGGGTGAACACCTGCGGGTCCAGCACCCCGGCGTCGAGCGCGGTGGCGAGCCAGTCGACGAAGAGCGGGCCGGGCTCGGCCGGGGCCGCCCCGGTGTCGAAGCCCGGCAGCGGGCGGGCCATCGGCGGTCGGCCCAGCATCAACTCGGGCACGGACCGGGGCTCGGACCGCGTTTCCGGGCGCGGCTCCGGGCCCGACCCGGGACCGGGTGCGGGCGTGGTCCCGCCCGGGCCGCTCAGGTCCTCGTCCTCGGCTGCCATCGCGCCCTTCCTTCCGGTTGCCGCCGCCGCAGCCCCTCGCCGGACGGGCCGCCGGGGGGCGCCGGGCTCGGGGGTGCACTGTCGGAGCGCAACCGTACCGCCGCACGGTGACGAGTCGGGGCGCGGGCCCTGCGCCGGCCCGTCCGTGGATGCTCTCGGACACCCCCGACACGCCCAGACACGCTCAGACACGCCGGGACACGCCGTACGCCCGGACACGCCCGTGGGCGGCACCGATGCTCGGTGCCGCCCACAGGACCGGTTCGCGGTGACCCTTTCCGCTGCCCGGTTGGTTGCGTGCTGTGCGATCCGTTCCGATCGCGGTTCTTCCGATCCACTTCGCGGTCCGCTCCGGACCCGTCGCGGGTGCTCAGCCCACCCGCGTCCGCCCCGGCCGGCCCCGGTACTCCGTCGACGGCGCCCCCGCCGTCGACGGCTCCCGGTCGGTGCCGGCACCCGGGACGCCCCGGTGCCCGATCGCCCGGGTGCTCAGTGGAAGATCGGCGCGAAGACGATGCTGTAGTTCTTGTTGGACTGGCCGGCCAGGATGGTGCCCGAGTTGTCCTTCACCGCGAGGGTGTTGGCCTGGTTCGAGGCGCCGGAGCCGGTCGCCGTCTGCTGGGTGGAGATGTAGTTGCCGTCGACGGAGCCGAAGACGTTGCCCGTCCCGACGTTCGACACCACACCGCTGTTGGACCCGTCGTTGGCGAGCGCGCCGTTGTCGGCGGCGGCGGCACCGGCACCGGCGAGCAGCAGTCCGGCCGCGAGCGGGGCCGCGAGCAGCACACCGGCGGTGCGACGGATTCGGTTGCGAGCCATGGGAGCCTCCAAAAAACGGTAATCGTGCATTGGGTGCGGGAGTTCGCCGGCCAGACGAACACCTGCGGGCTGCGACGCCGGGTCACAGACTTCCGCAACAAATCGACAAAGCACCACCTCCCGGCCCCCTTTTCGCCCTTTAGCGTGATATCCAGCAGCCTCGCGCATAACTGCGACCAGTCCTGGAAGCACGCCGACACACCGCCGCCGACCTGCGATGTCGCCCGAACGGTCGGATACGACCGAGCCCCCGGGAGCGGCGCGAAGGGGGCATACGGACAACCCGGCGCACCACCCTGGCGCGCGGCGGAAACAAACACGCCCCCAGCCGGTGCGGTCACGCTACCGTGTCGATAATTCCGGCCATCCTGCGACAGTCTGAAAATCCGGAGAACAATACTTTTGTTGCCCGGCCCGAGGGTGCGGTCAAACCGCCTTGCCGGGATTGAGGATCCCCAGCGGATCGAAGACCGCCTTCAGCTGCCGCTGCAGCTCCATCGCCACCGGCCCCAGCTCCCGCGCCAGCCACTCCCGCTTGAGCAGCCCCACCCCGTGCTCCCCGGTGATCGTCCCGCCCAGCTCCAGCCCCAGCGCCATGATCTCGTCGAAGGAGCGCTGTGCCAGCGCCGACTGCTCCGGGTCCGCCGCGTCGAAGATGACGATCGGATGGGTGTTGCCGTCCCCGGCATGGCTCACCACCCCGATGGTCAGCCCGTGCCGCTCGCCGATCGCCGCGACCCCCTCCAGCATCTCGGCCAGCCGTGAGCGCGGCACCGCCACGTCGTCGATCATCGTGGTGCCCAGCCGGTCCAGCGCGGGCAGCGCCAGCCGGCGCGCCTCCAGCAGCAGTTCGGACTCGGCCTGGTCCTCGGCCGGCACCACCTCGGTCGCCCCGGCCGCCCGGCACAGCTCACCGACCGCGGCCAGCTCGGCCACCCGGTCCGGACCGTCGAAGGCGACCAGCAGCAGCGCCCGGGTCGACTCCGGCAGGCCCATCCGCCCCAGCTCGTTGACCGCGCGCACGCTCACCGGGTCCATCAGCTCCATCAGCGAGGGGGTGAAGCCCCGCGCCATCACCTCGCAGACCGCCGCGCCCGCCGAGGCCGTGCTCGGGAACTCCGCCGCCAGCGCCAGCTGCGGGGCGGGGGCCGGCCGCAGCGCCAGCACGGCGCGGACCACCACGCCCAGCGTGCCCTCGGAGCCGACCAGCAGCCGGGTCAGGTCGTAGCCGGCCACGCCCTTGGCCGTCCGGCGCCCGGTGGACAGCAGCCGTCCGTCGGCCAGCACCACGTCCAGGCCGAGCACGTACTCACTGGTCACGCCGTACTTGACGCAGCAGAGCCCGCCCGCGCCGGTCCCGATGTTGCCGCCGATGGTGCAGGACTCCCAGCTCGACGGGTCGGGCGGGTAGGCGAGCCCCGAGGCGGCGGCCGCCCGGGAGAGCTCGGCGTTGACCACCCCCGGCTCGACCACCGCGATCCGGTTCACCGGGTCGATCTCCAGGATCCGGTTCATCCGCAGCATCGACAGCACGATGCAGCCGTCGACCGCGTTGGCCGCCCCGGACAGACCGGTCCTGGCCCCCTGCGGGACCACCGGGACGCGCAGCGCGGTGGCGGTGCGCAGCACGTGCTGCACCTGCTCGACCGTCTCCGGGAAGACCACCACGGCGGGGGTGCCGGCCGGGCAGAAGTCCGCCATGTCGTGCCGGTAGGCGGCCGTCACGTCCGGGTCCACGGCCATCGCTCCGGGCGGGAGGCCCTCCGCCAGCCGGTCCGTCAGGTCACTCATCGCCGCCTCCGCCCTCCGCCGCCCGTCCCGGTCTCGCACTCTGCCCGCCGCCCGCCCGCCCGGCAAGTACACCCGGGAGGTCAGGCCCGGCGCAGGACCGGCGAGGCCAGGGCGAGGAGTCCGGCGGCCCCGGTGGCCAGCGCGCAGAGAGCGATCGGGACCCGGGGGCCGGCCGTGTCGGCGAGCAGGCCGAGCGCCCCGGTCGAGAGCACCAGCGCGGCGCTCTGCACCAGGGTCAGCAGGGCCTGCACCCGGGAGAGGTGGCTGTCCGGCGCGGCCCCCAGCACCAGCGGCCCGAGCCGGCCGGCGAACAGCCCCGACCCGGCCCCCGTCAGCAGCCCGCCGACCACGGCCGCCGCCGGGACCGGCGCCGCGGCCAGCAGCGCGATGCCAGCGGCGGCGGCGCAGAGCCCTGCCGCCGCCCCCGTCCCCGCGCCGAGCGGGCGCCGTCCGGCCCCCGCGCCCCGACGGGCGAGCAGGACCGCCACCGCCAGGACGCCCGCGCCCTGGGCGCCCGCCACCAGACCGGCCGCCCCCGCGCCCCACCCGGCGGACCGGGCCAGCAGCGGTCCGAGCAGCGAGACCACCGGCAGCACCGCCCCGGCCGCGGCTCCGGCCAGCAGCAGCGCCGCCCGCAGCAACCGGTCCCCCGTCGCCAGCCGCACCCCGGCGGCCGCCTCCCGCACCAGCCCGGCCGGCCTGTCCGTGCCGGTGTCGGTGTCGGTGTCGGTATCGGTATCGGCGCGGGCCGCCGGGGCTCGCCGCGGGTCGGACACCGGCAGGAGCAGCAGCACCAGCAGCAGGACGGCGAAGCTCGCCGCGTCCACCAGCGCCGCCCCGGGCAGCCCGCCCGCCGCGACCAGCGCGCCGCCGAGGGGTGCCCCCAGCAGGGCGGCGAGCTGACCGCCCGCCTGCCGCAGTGCCAGGGCCCGCGGCAGCTGCCCGGCGTCCACCAGCAGACGGGGCATCGACCCGCTCGCCGGGAGGTAGAACGCGTCCACCACGCCGATCACCAGCGCCGCGAGCAGCAGCAGCCGGAGCGGGGTACCCAGCAGTCCGGCCGCCGCCGCCAGCGCGAGCGTCGCGGCCAGCATCACCGCGTCCCCGGCGAGCATCACCCGGCGCGCGCCCAGCCGGTCCGCCACCGCGCCGCCGACCAGGACCAGCACCGTCCGGGCCACCGTGATCACGGTGAGCACCAGGCCGGCCGCGGCTCCGCCGTGCGCGGCGGCGGCCCAGCCCAGGGCGAAGGCGAGGGCGGCGTCGCCCAGGGCCCCGAGCTGCGCGCCGGCGAGCCAGCGCAGATAGGGCGCGGGCAGGGCCGGCCGGGCAGCGGCGGAGGGATCGGCCGCATCGGCGTCGGCGTCGGGTGCGAGGGCACCGGTGGTCGTCATGCGCGCCGACGCTAGGACCCTCGACCGGCTTCAGGGCAAACGCCGGGCCGTGGGGCTCGGATCAGGCGCGGACCACCGGTTCCTGCAGCTCCGTCACCCAGTCCGCCATGTCCTCGGGGCACTCCAGGTAGAGCTCCCGGGCGTAGCCGGTCGAGCGGTAGCCGTTCTCCTCGACGAACCGCGCCAGCACCTGGAAGGAGCCCAGCGATTCGTCCATCGAGCCCCGGTGCACCACCGTCGCCGCCTCCTCGACGGCCGGCAGGTCGACCACCGCGAAGCCGTGCTCCTCGCCCGTGGCCGCGGTGGTCCCGGCCGCGACCTGCACCGCGACCCGGATCAGCACCGAACCGTCGCCGTCCCCGGTGTCCTCGTACCGGGCGACGGACGGCCCGGCGGCCGCGACCCCGGCCGCCGCCAGGCGACCGCAGAGCTCCTCGAACAGCGGGCCGATCACCGGCCCGATGTCCTGCGGCTCGTAGCTGGCCGCGACACCCGCCAGCTCGGCCGCCCGGACCGACGGCAGCCGCTTCACCACGACGTCCTGTGCGGACATGGTCCCCTCGCTCTCGATCGTCCGGAGCCTCGCCTCGACCCGGGCCAGCCGTTCGGCGTCCGCGGCCATGGCCGCGGCGAGCTCGGCCCGCCGCAGCCGCAGCATCCCGCGCAGCTCCGCCGGGTCCACCTCCTCGTCCAGCACGGCCCGCACCTGGTGCAGTGTGAAGCCGAGCTCCTTGA
Source organism: Streptomyces sp. XY431 (assembly GCF_001279805.1). NCBI lineage: Bacteria > Bacillati > Actinomycetota > Actinomycetes > Kitasatosporales > Streptomycetaceae > Streptomyces > Streptomyces sp. XY431. The sequence goes on along the minus strand of NZ_LGDO01000042.1, from coordinate 3,384 downwards.
GGGCGATGACCCGGTTGAGCCGCGCGAGTTGGGACGCCTCGTAGCAGCGGTAGCCGCTCGACGGGTCGACCCGGGCCGGCCGGATCAGCCCGATGGCGTCGTAGTGACGCAGCATCCGGACCGACACCCGGCCGTGCTTGGCGAAGTCTCCGATGTTCAACATGGTCCCTCCAGTGCAGGCCCTCACACGGTGTCATGGTCAAGCCCTGGGACCACCGCCGGTCCCGCCGTCCCCGGCGGGCGGCGCTCAGTCGGTCACGTCGAACCCCCGTCGGTCCCCCAGCGTGCGCAGACTCCGCTGGCCGGGGATCCCGTTGGCGTCCTCCCCCGCGTAGCCGAGGCTGCGCTGGAAGGCCGCGTACGCCTGGACCGTCCGGGTACCGAGCGAGCCGTCCACCCAGCGCTGCTCCAGGAAGCCCTCGTCCGCGAGGGCCTGTTCGACGATCCGCACCTCGCCCCCGTAGGTCTGGTGCCCCTGCTCGGCGCCCGGGTCGGTACGGGCGGCCGCGACCACGTGGGCGAGCGACACCCGGCGCGGCGAGGGCAGCCGGCCGAGCAGCCGGCGCAGCGACCCCTCGCCCGGCACGCCGTCGGCGTCCGGCCCCGAGTACCCCAGACCGTGCTGGAAGTCCTGGTAGTTGAGGGTGTCGGCGTCCCGCCAGTCCTCGTCCGGGCCGGACGCGTAGTGCCGGCCGAAGCCCTGCCGGACGAGCGCCTCGCCGACCTCCCTGACCTGCGGTCCGTGCGCGCCGTAGCCGTACTCCAGCCCGTTGATCGTCACCCGGTACCGGGCCGGCCCGGGGTCGCCGGCCGGGCCGGAGTCCCCGCGCGGCGTGGGCACCGGCGCGCCGCCGGCCGCCGCGACGATGCCGGGCAGCACCACCTCGCGGAACTGCCGGGCCCGGGCGCCCCCCGGACAGGCCGTGCCGCCGTCCGACCACTCCGGGAACATCCGGTGCACCCCGAAGCCGGGCGCGTCCCACCGCGGGCAGATCCGCGGCGGGATGCCGTGCCGCTGGTGCAGCCACACCCCGAGCGCGACCAGGGCGCCGATCTGGGCGTCCGTCCAGGGATCGGTGCTCGCGTCGTCGCTGGCCGTCTCCACGCTGACCGCGCCGGTGCCGTCGGCTCTGCGGTTGGCGCCCATATTGGCGTCGGCACGCGTCTCGGTGCCGACGAACTGCCCCACGCTGCCGTCGTATCCGACCCCGAAGTGCGACTCCAGGTTGGTCGAGTCCCGCCAGTACTCGTACATCCGCCGCGGCGTCCACGGCGCCGCCACACTGTGGAAGACCACCTGCGTCGGCGTGATCGCCGGCTGCTCGTCCGACTCTGGCTGGAGCTCCATCTTCTCCGCGCCGGGGTACCAGGCCATCCGTCTCTCCTTGCCGGGCCCAGGGCAGTTCGCCCCTTACGCCCGAACACACGAGACCCGGCCCTCCCCGGAACGACGCATCCCCCGCAAACCCCCCGTTCAGGTGAAAACGGGGCACCTCCCCACCCTCCCCACCTCCGACAAGCACAAAGGCGGGTGCCGACCCTGAGGTCGACACCCGCCTTGAGCAGGTGGTTCTTCTCCTACCGGCGGAGAGCGTGGGATTCGAACCCACGGTACGGGGTCACCGCACGACAGTTTTCAAGACTGTTCCCTTAGGCCGCTCGGGCAGCTCTCCAGGCGGAGGTCAGCCTAACGGGTCCGGTGGGGTTCGGTGCACCGGGTTTCCGGGGTGGGGCGGGGGGTCAGTCGCCGACGCGGGTGCCGAGGGTGACCTTGGTGGTGGCGGTCTGGCCGTTGCGGGTGTACTCGACGTCGACGGTCTCGCCCGGCTTGTGCGTCCAGATCTTGCTGACCAGGGCGGGGCCGTTCTCGATCGGGCTGCCGCCGAGCTTGGTGATCACGTCGCCCGGCTTGAGGCCGGCCTGGTCGGCGGCGCCTCCGGGGGTGACGGCCGGCTGGCCCTGGATGTCGCGGGTCTGGATCTGCGCGCCGTCGCCCTTGTAGTCGTCGTTGCGCAGCACGTCGAGCTTGGCGTAGACCGGCTTGCCGGTCTTGATCAGGGTGTCCGCGACCCACTTGGCCTGGTTGACCGGGATCGCGAAGCCCAGGCCGATGGAGCCGGCCCGGCCGTTGCTGGAGGCGTTGGACTGGATCGCGGAGTTGATGCCGATCACCGCGCCCGAGGAGTCCAGCAGCGGGCCGCCGGAGTTGCCGGGGTTGATCGAGGCATCGGTCTGCAGCGCGTTCATGTACGAGGCCTGCGCGCCGGTCTCGTCGCCGGAGGCGACCGGGCGGTCCTTGGCGCTGATGATGCCGGTGGTGACGGTGGACTCCAGGCCGTACGGGGCACCGATGGCGATGGTGGAGTCACCGACGTTGACCTTGTCGGAGTCGGCCAGCGGAAGCGGCGTCAGCTTGCCCTTGGGCGGGGTGTCGAGCTTGATCACCGCGACGTCGTAGCCCTCGGCGCGGCCGAGCACGGAGGCGCCGTAGGAGCTGCCGTCGGCGAACTTGACGGTCAGTTTGCCGCCGCTGGTGGACGCGGGCGCCACCACGTGGTTGTTGGTGAGGATGTGGCCCTCGGTGTCGAAGACGAAGCCGGTGCCGGTGCCGGACTCGCCGTTGCCCTGGGCCTTGATGGTGACGACGCTGGGCAGCGCCTTCTGCGCGATGCCGGCGACCGAGCCCGGGGCGGGCTCGTTCTTCTGGGTGTTGTTGGCCTGGACCGTGGTGGAGCTGCGGTCGGCCTTGGCGCTGACGGAGGTGTCGTCGCGGTCGGCGACGGCCACACCGACCGCACCGCCGGCCACACCGGCCACCAGGGCGACGGCCGCGACCAGGGCGATCAGGCCGCCGCGCTTCTTGCGCGGGCCGCCGGGCCCGGGGGCGCCGGGGTACTCGCCCGGGTAGCCGAGCGGGCCGCCGGGACCACCGGGGGCCCCGGGCGCGCCGGGGGTGACGTCGTGGGCGCCCCAGCCGCCGAGCGGCTGGCCTGCGCCGAACGGGTGGTGGTGCTGCCCGGTCGCGCCCGGGGCCGGCGGGACGGCGGGCGTCCCGTACGGGTCGTGCTGGGCGGCGACGGGCGCCGCGTAGGGGTCGTGCGGGGCGGACGGCGCCGCGTACGGGTCGTGCGCGACGAGGGCCGGGGGCACCGGGGTGCCGGGGGCCGGGGTCGCGTACGGGTTGCCGCCCTGCGGGCCGGCCGGGGCGGCGGGCGCGGCCGGAGCCGGGGCCGGCGGCAGGACCGGCGGCGGGGCGTCCAGGTAGCCGGGCTCGACGGCCAGGGGTGCGGCGGGGGGGGGGGGGGGGCCGGGCCCGCCGGGCCGGGGGGGGGCGCGGGGGGGGGGGGGGGGGGGGTCCGGGGGCCCGGGGGGGGGGGGCCCGCC
>NZ_LGDO01000041.1:0-26582 GCF_001279805.1 Streptomyces sp. XY431 | reverse complement strand
CCGCCCCGCCGCCCCCGGTGCCGTTCTCGCCCGCCGCCGTCCGCGCCCACCGCGCCGCCCTCGGCCTGACCCCGGAGCAGGTGGCCGAGGGGATGGCCGCGCACGGCGTCCGGCTGCTCCCCGCCCACGTCCTCGGCTGGGAGAACGGCGGGCCGCCCCCCCGCGAGGGGGAGTTCCTCGCCCTGGCCCGGGCGCTGTGGTGCCCGCCCGAGCAGCTGATGGGCGTCCGCCCGGCGAGCCTGCGGGACTTCCGGCTCGCCCGCGAGCTGAGCCCGGACGGCGCGGCCCGCCGGATCGGCGTCCCGGCCGGGGAGTACCGGCACGCCGAGGCCACCGGGCAGTGGGACGCCGACGCCGGGCCGACGGCCGCGCTCGCGCACGTCCTGGGCCTGACCCTCCGGGAGCTGGTCGGGGCCACCGGCCGCCGGGAGGAGCTGGACCGGCGGCTGCGGCGCTGCGTCGACGGCCGCTGGCAGGCGCAGGCCGGCGCGATCGTCCGGATCGTGCCGGTGGAGCGGGCCGACCTCGACGCCGTCCTGCCGGTGCTCCAGGACGAGCGGCAGGTGCCCGCGCACTGGGGGACCGGCGGCTGGGGGCCCGCCGGGGGGCCGGCCGCACCGTCCGCCGCCGCGGCTCCCCCGGCCGAGCGCTTCTGGGAGCTGCTCGCCCGACGGGAGCCCGCGATCCCCGTGTGAACCCCCGTTCGTTCTGGCACTCTCGTTCTGACGATCCCGGTGTGACCTTGCTCGCGTGGCAACCCGTACGGCCGTGTCCTGCTGGCCCGGCCGGGTCCCGGCCAGTGGACTGGGCTGTGACGTGGGTCCGGACACCGGTCGGCCCAGAACCGAGCAGCGGGGAGCGAGTATGCGTTGGGGAATCGCGGCCACCGTGGCGGCCGCCGCGGTCGGCACCGGGGCGGCCGTCCTGGTGATCGGCCGCCGGGCCTCGGAGCGGATGGTCCGCCCGGCCGGGGCCGCCCGGGAGCGGACCGGTCCGGTCGTGGTCCAGAGCCTGGGCGCCGGGCGGATCACCTTCACCCGGAGCGCGGCGAGCGAGCGCCCCGGCCGCTGGGCCGTCGAGTGGGGGGAGGACGGGCACGCCGTCGTCGAGGAGGTCCTGCACCGCGACGAACGGGGCGTCACCCGTCGGCTGGTCCGCGCCGACCGGGGCACCCTCGCCGCCGGCACCGAGGTCCGCTTCACCCCCCGGGTGTACCTCGGCGACCCGGCCTCGGCGCTCGGCCTGACCTTCGGCGAGACCGCCGTCGAGGGCGAGCTGGGCGCGCTGCCCGCCTGGTGGCTCGACGGCAAGCGCGGCACCTGGGTGATCCTGGTGCACGGCCCGGACGCCGACCGCAGCCAGGTCCTGCCCGTCCTGCCCGTCCTGCGCCGGCTCGGCCTGCCCGCGCTGGCGGTCAGCTACCGGGGCGACGCGGGCGCGCCGGCCTCCCCGGACGGCCTGGGCCACTTCGGCGAGACGGAGTGGCGGGACGTCGAGGCGGCGGTCCGGCTGGCCCTGGACGGCGGCGCGGGCCGGGTGGTCCTCTACGGCTGGTCGCTCGGCGCCACGATGGCCCTCCAGGCGGCCGCCCGGTCGGACTTCGCCTCCTCGATCAGCAGCCTGGTCCTGGACTCCCCGGTGCTGGACTGGCCGGCCACCGCCCGCGGCGGCGCGGCCAGGGCCGGGTACCGGGGCGCGGCCGCCGAACTCGGCGCGCTGGCCGCCCAGGGCCGCACCGGCGTGGATCTGGCCGACTTCGCCCGCCTCGCCGAGGGCGCGGACCTGCGGGTGCCCACCCTGGTGCTGCACGGCCCCGACGACCCGGTGGCGCCGTTCCGGGCCGCCGAGCGGCTGGCCGCGAGCCGTCCGTCGCTGGTGAACCTCCAGGCCTTCCCCGGCGGCGACCACGCCGCGCTGTGGAACACCGACCCGGACCGCTACTCCGAGACCCTGCGCCGCTGGCTCACGCCCTTCTGCTGAGCCGCCGCTCCCCCCGTGCCCCGGTTCCGGCCCCGCCGCGTGCTCCCCGCCGCGCCACGCGGGGCCGGGGAGCCGGGGGGACCGGGTGAGCGGCCGACGGGCGGCGGTCGGCACGCGGGCCGCCCGGGACCCCGCCCGGACCACCGGCCCCTCCCACCCGTCCGACCTGGCATGCACCCGCCACAAAGATCAAGCCAGTCGGTTTGGGCTCTGTTGCCCGATCTTGTCGATCCCCCCGCACCCCCGCCCCGCCCCGCGCGGACAACCGGATGTGACAGAAGGCCGGTACAAGGGGAAGACTGCTCGACGTGACGTCTCGGAATCCGCGCGACCGTGATGCCCCGCTCCCGCCGACCAACGGTTCCGGTGCGACGGTGACCCGTCTCCCCGGAACGGCCCACCGCCCCGCCGGCGCGAGGCCGGGGAGCCAGGGCGTACCCCGCCGACGAGGCCCCGCCCCCGCCCCCGGCCGAGGCCGGGTCCCCGTACCGGAGGGCTTCCCCGCACCCGCCGAGCTGGCCCCGCTGGCCCGCCGGATGCTGGTCGACGCCGTCCGGATCGCCCGCTGGGCCGGCGACCTCGACGAGGTCGACAAGCGCGGCGAACTGCTCCCGGACGACGCCCGCGCGGCCGGCCGCGCCCTCGCCATGACGGTGGGCGCCGCCGCCAAGGCCTGGGGCCAGGCCCTGCTGGTCGGCCTGGTCGAGCCCCGCGACGGCGGCGCCGTCCCCGGCTGGCGCCTGCACGCCTGGGAGCACGACGACGAGGCGGTGATCCGCGGCTGGTCGACCCTGTTCGACGCCTGGACCCTGCTCGCCCCGGTGCCGCCCGCCGCCCTGCGCGGCGTGTTCGCGGTCCTCGCCGGACAGGCCGTCGACCAGGCGCCCCAACTGCTCTCCTTCCTGCACCTGGTGGACGGCCCGGTCGCCGACGTCGAGCTGCTGGAGCTGCTCCGGCGCGGCCTGGACGAGCGCCGGGTCGGCGGCGGCGAGGGCGCCTTCGGCCTCTCGCCCGTCCCGCACGCGGCCTCCGCCGTCTCCGCCGTCCGCGGCACCTGCCGCGAGCCGCAGATCGACACCCCGGCCTCGCCCGCCGACGTGGCCGCCGTCCTGGACTGGATGCTGGACGGCCTGGCCGCCGTCGGCGCGCTGGTCCGCGAGGACAACGCGGCCGAGCTCTCCCCGCTCGGGCACTGGGCGGTGCGGGCCAAGCTGGAGGAGATCTGCACCGTCGCGCAGACCGCCGCCGGCCACATCGAGCAGAGCGCGATGGAACTGCTGAGCGCCTGCGCCGACTACTCGCCGGGCCCGGCCCGCGCCGAGTACCGGGCCTGGCTGGCCGCCCGCCCCGCCGACCGGGCGGTGGCCGAGCTGCTGGAGGCCGCGCAGGGCGAGGACGCCCTGGTGCGCGGCCTGGCCTTCGAGGCGCTGCGGGTGGCCGGATCCACCGCAGAGCAGGCAGTGCGGGCCGCCGTCGACGAGCCGGTGCTGCGCCCGTACGCGCTGCTGTGGCTGGCCGAGCGCTCGGACGAGGGGGTCTCCCCGGCCGATGTGCTGGGCGCGGAGGACGCCGCCTGGCTCTGGGTGGACACCGCCGCGGCCGTGCTGGACCACGGGGAAACGGAACTTCTGGTGGGCCATGTCGAGGGCGCCTCGGCCGGCGACCCGGTGCGGCTGTTCGCCCGGGCCCGGCAGTCCGGGCACCCCCGGGCGGCCTCGGTGCTGACGGCCGTCTCCGGCGTCCACCCGGACCCGGCGGTGGCCCGGGCGGCCCGCCGCTCGGCGTTCAGCGTCCACCGCGGCGGCGCCTGAGCCCCAGCCGGCACGCGGACACGCACCCGGACAGACGGAAGGGCCCGGCTCCCCTCGGGGAGCCGGGCCCTTCCGTTCGTTCTGCGGCGCTCGTCAGCCGATCCGCGACTCCGCGCGGCGGGCCCGCACGTCGCCGACCTTCTGGCCGACCTTGCGGCGGATCACCAGCAGCGGCGCCATCGCGGCGAGCGCGATCTGCGCGAACGCGCCGATGTGCAGCAGGTTGTCGCCACCCGGCAGACCGGTCGCCCAGGCCGCCAGGCAGCCGATCGAGACCACGATCCAGCACAGCGTGGCGGTGGCCAGCAGCCCCTGCGGCTTCGGGTACTCGATCCGGCTGACCATCAGGTACGCGACGGCGAAGATCGCCAGCAGACCGGGCAGGAACGGCGGGTCGAGCAGCACGATGGCGATCACCGTCATCGCGCCCATCGGGCAGGGCATGCCCTGGAACACCCCGGGCCGCATCTTCACGGTGGAGAACCGGGCGAGCCGCAGCACCACCGCCAGCAGCACGGTCAGCGCGATCAGCGCCGACAGCCGGCTGTTGGAGCCGGGCGAGACCATGCCCCAGACCGCGACGAAGTAGGCCGGCGCGATGCCGAAGCTGATCAGGTCGGCCAGGTTGTCGAGTTCGGCGCCGAGTGCGGAGGAGCGCAGCTTGCGCGCCACCAGGCCGTCGAACAGGTCGCACATCGAGCCGATCAGCAGCAGCGTCACCGCGGTGGCGGCGCTGTGCTTGTCCGGCGCGGCGTCCGGGTTGGTGATGTGCGGGACGAGCACCCCGGTGGTGATCGAGTAGATCGCCAGGAAGCCGCAGACGGCGTTCCCCAGGGTGAGGAAGTCGGCGGTGGACAGGTGCTGCGGCGAGCGCGGCGCGCGCAGCTCGCGGTCGCGGGCCCAGCGACGACGGCGCAGGGCCGTCTCCTCGTCGTCCAGGCCGACGATCGTCTCAGGATCAGTCACGGTCAAGGCGCGTCACCCCGGCGGTGGTCTTCTGGCCGACCTCGACGCCGACCTCGACGCCGGCCGGCAGGTAGGTGTCGACCCGGGACCCGAACCGGATCAGACCGATCCGCTCGCCCTGCTCGACCTTGGTACCGGCGTCCACGTACGGCACGATGCGGCGCGCCACGGCGCCCGCGATCTGGACCATCTCGATGTCGCCGAGCTCGGTGTCGAAGTGCCAGACGACCCGCTCGTTCTGGTCGCTGTCCTTGTTGAACGCGGGCACGAAGCCACCGGGCACGTGCTCGACGGAGGTCACCGTGCCGGGCAGGGGCGCCCGGTTGACGTGGACGTTGAGCGGGCTCATGAAGATCGCCACGCGGGTCCGGCCGTCCGGCCACGCGTCGATGCTCTGGACCACGCCGTCGGCGGGGGAGATCACTCTGCCGGTGCCGATCTCACGCTCGGGGTCGCGGAAGAACCACAGCATGCCGGCGCCGAGCGCACAGGCGGGTACCGCTGCCAGGGCCCACCTGCCACTGCGCCGGGTGAGCGCGGTGGTCACGGCGGCCGTGGCGAGGGTGGGGACGAACCAGGGGGTGGCTCCGCGCGCGATGGTCACGCGGGGTCGCCGACCGGCCGTCGTGGCGGCGAGGGCATCGCGGTCCGTGACGGAGGTGTGAGGGGACGGGCTGATGGGCATCGAAGACCTTTGTCGCGGGGGATCATGGCCGCTGGACGGGGGCCACCGCGGGATCGGGTAATAGAGGGACGTCTGCTGTCCCGGTGGATGCTATCGGGAGCACACGGTGGGTGGGCAACCCGCCTGCTCGTTCATGTGACCTGCGGGAGGCGCCGACGCGCCCCCTTGTATACGACCGTAGCTCGCCCCGGTCCGGTTCCCAAGGGACCCGGCGAAGCTGGTGACTCTTGTCTCAACCCTGCCCGGTCGGTCCAGTGGAACTGCCCGTCGAGGGCGCGGGACGGTATGCCGGAGCGGCCGCAGGGCGCGTGACAGCAGCTGTACGCCCTGCGGCCGCTCCGGAGCGGCCGTGTCGGCCCCGGGGCGGACCAGGCCACCGGGGCGGGACACGGCGCGGTGCCGGGACGGGCCCGCACGCCCGTCGTCCGGCGGTCTCGCGGGCCGGCCGCGAGCCCCGCAGCGGGGTGGTCAGCCCGCGATGCGGTACTCCTCCAGCAGCCGGCGCCCGATGATCATCTTCTGGATCTCCGCAGTACCTTCACCGATCAGCAGCATCGGCGCCTCCCGGTAGAGCCGCTCGATCTCGTACTCCTTGGAGAAGCCGTAGCCGCCGTGGATGCGGAAGGCGTCCTCGACGACCTCCTTGCAGTACTCGGAGGCGAGGTACTTCGCCATCCCCGCCTCCAGGTCGTTGCGCTCGCCGCTGTCCTTCTTGCGGGCGGCCATGACCATCATCTGGTGCGCGGCCTCGACCTTGGTGGCCATCTCGGCGAGCTTGAACTGGATCGCCTGGTGCTCGGCGATCTTCTTGCCGAAGGTGGAGCGCTGCTGGGCGTAGGAGATGCCCAGTTCGAAGGCGCGGCGGGCGACGCCGCAGCCGCGCGCGGCCACGTTGACGCGGCCGACCTCGACGCCGTCCATCATCTGGTAGAAGCCCCGGCCGGGGACGCCGCCGAGGATCCGGTCGGCCGGGATCCGGACGTCCTGGAGCACCAGCTCGGTGGTGTCGACGCCCTTGTAGCCCATCTTCTCGATCTTCCCGGGCACGGTGAGGCCGGGGACGGTCGGGTTGGCGCCGAAGCCCGGCGTCTTCTCGATCAGGAAGGTGGTCATGTTCTTGTAGGGCGTGGAGCCGCCCTCGTCGGTCCTGCACAGGACCGCGACCAGGCTGGAGGTGCCGCCGTTGGTCAGCCACATCTTCTGGCCGTTGAGGACGTAGAAGTCTCCGTCCTTGACACCCTTGGTGCTGATCGCCGCGACGTCGGAGCCGAGGCCGGGCTCGGACATCGAGAAGGCGCCGCGGATCTCGCCGGCCGCCATCCGGGGCAGGAAGTGGTCCTTCTGCTCCTGGGTGCCGTGCGCGTTGATCATGTGCGCGACGATGAAGTGGGTGTTGACGATGCCGGAGACCGACATCCAGCCGCGGGCGATCTCCTCGACCACCAGCGCGTAGGTCAGCAGCGACTCGCCGAGGCCGCCGTACTCCTCGGGGATGGTCAGGCCGAAGAGGCCGAGCTGCTTCATGCCCTCGACGATCTCCGTCGGGTACTCGTCCTTGTGCTCCAGCTCGGTCGCGACCGGGATGATCTCCTTGTCGACGAACTCGCGCACGGTGGCGAGGATGTCCCGCTGGATCTCGGTGAGGCCGTCGGTCTGTGCGAGGCGTCCCATCGTGCGGCTCCTGTCATGCCTGGAAAAACGAGGGTGGGGGGAGTGGACGGGGGCTCCGCGGGCGTGGCTCCGCGGAGCCCCCGTGAACCGGTGCGGGGCACGGCCGATGACGGCGGCCGGCCCGTCCGGGGTCCTGGGGTGGTGGGGCTTCGAAAGGGCTCAGGCGAGCGGGGTGGGGCGGGCGGGCTGCTCGCCGCCGCGCGCCTCGATGTACGTCGCGGTCGGCACCATCACCTTGCGGCGGAAGATGCAGACGACCGTGCCGTCCTGCTTGTAGCCCTTGGTCTCGACGTACACGATGCCGCGGTCGTCCTTGGACTTGGACGGCCACTTGTCGAGCACGGTGGTCTCGCCGTAGATCGTGTCGCCGTGGAAGGTCGGCGCGATGTGCCGCAGCGACTCGATCTCCAGGTTGGCGATCGCCTTGCCGGAGACGTCCGGCACGGACATGCCGAGCAGCAGCGAGTAGATGTAGTTGCCCACCACCACGTTCTTGCCGAAGTCGGTGGTCCGCTCCGCGTAGTTGGTGTCCATGTGGAGCGGGTGGTGGTTCATGGTGAGCAGGCAGAAGAGGTGGTCGTCGTACTCGGTGACCGTCTTGCCGGGCCAGTGCCGGTAGACGGCGCCGACCTCGAACTCTTCGTAGGTGCGTCCGAACTGCATGGTCGATGGCTCCTGACCGGTCTCAGGCCTGCGGGGGCTCGAACGAGGAGGTGCGCTTCAGGCCGGCCGCGCGGCCCTTGCCGGAGACGACCAGCGCCATCTTGCGGCTGGCCTCGTCGATCATCTCGTCGCCGAGCATCGCCGAGCCCTTGAAGCCGCCGGCCTCGGAGGTGCACCAGTCGTAGGCGTCCAGGATCAGCTCGGCATGGTCGTAGTCCTCCTGGGAGGGCGAGAAGATCTCGTTGGCGGCGCCGATCTGGTCCGGGTGCAGCACCCACTTGCCGTCGAAGCCCAGCGCGGCGGCACGGCCGGCCACCTCGCGGTAGCCCTCCTGGTTGCGGATCTGGAGGTAGGGGCCGTCGATCGCCTGGAGGTCGTTGGCGCGGGCGGCCATCAGGATGCGCATCAGGATGTAGTGGTAGGCGTCGGCCGAGTAGCCGGGCGGCTGCTCGCCGACCACCAGGGACTTCATGTTGATCGAGGCCATGAAGTCGGCCGGGCCGAAGATGATGGTCTCCAGCCGGGGCGAGGCCTGGGCGATGGTGTCGACGTTGATGAGGCCCTTGGCGTTCTCGATCTGCGCCTCGATGCCGATCCGGCCGACCTCGAAGCCCATGGTCTTCTCGATCTGGGTGAGCAGCAGGTCGAGCGCCTTCACCTGCTCGGCGTCCTGGACCTTCGGCAGCATGATGCAGTCGAGGTTCTGGCCGGCGCCCTCGACCACGGTGATCACGTCGCGGTAGGTCCAGTGGGTGGTCCAGTCGTTGACCCGCACGACCCGGGTCTTGCCGCTCCAGTCGCCGTTGTTCAGGGCGTCGACGACGGTGTGGCGGGCGCTCTCCTTGACCAGGGGGGCGCAGGCGTCCTCCAGGTCGAGGAAGACCTGGTCGGCCTGGAGGCCCTGGGCCTTCTCCAGGAAGCGCGGGTTGGAGCCCGGCACGGCGAGGCAGGAGCGGCGCGGGCGGAGGCGGTTCTGGGACAAGAGGGTGGGTCCTTCCGGGGTCAGCTGGTCGTCGTGGCCGGGGCGGGCGTCCAGGGCTGGAGCCTGTTGGCCAGCCGGATCTCGTCCACGATCCGGCCGATGATGGTCGTGATGCCGAAGTCCTTCGGGGTGAACACGGCGGCGACGCCGGCGGCCTTGAGGGCCTCGCCGTCCGCTGCCGGGATGATGCCACCCACGATCACCGGGACATCCTCCACCCCGGCCCGGCGCAGCCGGTGCAGCACGTCCGGCACCAGTTCGGAGTGGGCGCCGGAGAGGATCGACAGGCCCACGCAGTGGACGTCCTCGGCGACGGCGGCCGAGACGATCTGCTCGGGGGTGAGCCGGATGCCCTGGTAGACCACCTCGAACCCGGCGTCGCGGGCCCGGACGGCGATCTGCTCGGCCCCGTTGGAGTGCCCGTCCAGGCCGGGCTTGCCGACCAGCAGCCGCAGCTTTCCGGCGCCCAGTTCGGCGGCGGTGGCGGCGACCGCCTCGCGGACGGCGGCCAGTTCGCCTCCGGGCTCGGCCGGGACCGCGACCGGGGCGCCGCCGACGCCGGTGGGCGCGCGGTACTCGCCGAACACCTCGCGCAGGGCGAAGGACCACTCGCCGGTGGTGACCCCGGCCCGGGCGCAGGCCAGGGTGGCCGGCACGAGGTTCGCGGTGGTGCCGGCGACGGCCTTGAGCTCCGCCAGGGCGCTCAGCGCGGCGGCCTCGTCGCGCTGCCCGCGCCAGGCTTCCAGCGCGTTCAGCACGGACTGCTCGGAGGCCGGGTCGACGACCATGATCGCGGTGTCGAGGTCGGCCGTGAGCGGGCTCTCCTCGGTGGTGTCGAAGCAGTTGACCCCGATGATCCGGTCCTCGCCGGACTCGATCCGGGCCCGGCGGGCGGCGTGCGAGGCGACCAGGTTGGACTTCAGGTAGCCGGACTCGACGGCCGGGATGACCCCGCCCATCTCCAGCACCTTGGCGATCTCGGCCTCGGCGCCGGCCAGCAGGTCGGCGGTCTTGGCCTCGACGACCTCGGAGCCGTTGAAGAGGTCCCCGTACTCCAGCAGGTCGGACTCGAAGGCGAGCACCTGCTGGATCCGCAGCGACCACTGCTGGTCCCACGGGCGGGGCAGGCCGAGCGCCTCGTTCCAGGCGGGCAGCTGGACGGCGCGGGCGCGGGCGTCCTTGGAGAGCGTGACGGCGAGCATCTCCAGCACGATCCGCTGGACGTTGTTCTCCGGCTGGGCCTCGGTCAGGCCGAGCGAGTTGACCTGCACGCCGTAGCGGAACCGGCGCTGCTTGGGGTCCTCGATGCCGTACCGCTCCCGGGTGACCTTCTCCCAGAGCCGGCCGAAGGCCCGCATCTTGCACATCTCCTCGACGAACCGCACCCCGGCGTTGACGAAGAAGGAGATCCGGGCGACCACCTCGCCCATCCGCTCGGCCGGCACCTGGCCGGAGTCGCGGACGGCGTCCAGCACCTCGATCGCGGTGCACATCGCGTAGGCGATCTCCTGGACCGGGGTGGCCCCGGCCTCCTGGAGGTGGTAGCTGCAGATGTTGATCGGGTTCCACTTCGGGATGTTCCCGACCGTGTAGGCGATCATGTCGGTGATCAGGCGCACCGAGGGGCCGGGCGGGAAGACGTGCGTCCCGCGCGACAGGTACTCCTTGACGATGTCGTTCTGGGTGGTGCCGGTGAGCTTGGCGATGTCCGCGCCCTGCTCCTCGGCGACCACCTGGTAGAGCGCCAGCAGCCACATCGCGGTGGCGTTGATCGTCATGGAGGTGTTGGTCTGCTCGAGCGGGATGCCGTCGAACAGGGTGCGCATGTCGCCGACGTGGCCCACCGGCACCCCGACCCGGCCGACCTCGCCGCGGGCGAGGATGTGGTCGGAGTCGTAGCCGGTCTGGGTCGGCAGGTCGAACGCCACCGAGAGGCCGGTCTGCCCCTTGGCGAGGTTCCGCCGGTACAGCGCGTTGGAGTCCTCGGCCGTCGAGTGCCCGGCGTAGGTGCGCATCAGCCAGGGCCGGTCGCGCTTCTGGTCGGTCATCGGGTCGCCTTAGATGTCGCGGAAGCGGTTGATCGCGGGCAGGTGCTGGGCGCGCAGTTCGGCGTCGCGCACGCCCAGGCCCTCCTCGGGGGCGAGGCAGAGCACGCCGACCTTGCCCTGGTGCCGGTTCTGGTGGACGTCGAGCGAGGCCTGCCCGGTCTGCTCCAGCGAGTAGACCTTGGACAGGGTCGGGTGGATCCTGCCCTTGGCCACCAGGCGGTTGGCCTCCCAGGCCTCGCGGTAGTTGGCGAAGTGCGAGCCGACGATCCGCTTGAGCGACATCCACAGGTAGCGGTTGTCGTACTGGTGCATGTAGCCGGAGGTGGAGGCGCAGGTGACGATGGTGCCGCCCTTGCGGGTGACGTAGACGCTGGCGCCGAAGGTCTCCCGGCCGGGGTGCTCGAAGACGATGTCGACGTCCTCGCCGCCGGTCAGCTCGCGGATCCGGCCGCCGAACCGCTTCCACTCGCGCGGGTCCTGGTTGTGCTCGTCCTTCCAGAACCGGTAGCCCTCGGCGGAGCGGTCGATGATCGCCTCGGCGCCCATCGCCCGGCAGATGTCGGCCTTCTCCGGGCTGGAGACCACGCAGATCGGGGTGGCGCCGCCGGCCAGCGCGTACTGGGTGGCGTACGAGCCGAGGCCGCCGCTGGCGCCCCAGATCAGCACGTTGTCGCCCTGCTTCATGCCCGCGCCGTTCTGCGAGACCAGCTGGCGGTAGGCGGTGGAGTTGACCAGGCCGGGGGAGGCGGCCTCCTCCCAGGTCAGGTGGGCGGGCTTGGGCATCAGCTGGTTGGTCTTCACCAGGGCCAGCTGGGCCAGGCCGCCGAAGTTGGTCTCGAAGCCCCAGATCCGCTGCTCCGGGTCCATCATCGTGTCGTTGTGGCCGTCCGAGGACTCCAGCTCGACGGACAGGCAGTGGGCGACCACCTCGTCGCCCGGCTTCCAGGCGTTGACCCCGGCGCCGGTGCGCAGCACCACGCCCGCCAGGTCGGAGCCGAGCACGTGGTACGGCAGGTCGTGGCGCTTGGTGAGCGGGGAGAGCCGGCCGTAGCGCTCCAGGAAGCCGAAGGTGGAGACCGGCTCGAAGATCGAGCTCCACACGGTGTTGTAGTTCACCGCGCTCGCCATCACGGCGACCAGGGCCTCGCCCGGGCCCAGCTCGGGCAGCGGGACGTCGTCGAGGTGGAGGGACCGGCGGGGGTCCTTGTCGCGGCTGGCGAGGCCCGCGAACATCTGCTCCTCGTCCTTGTGGAGCGTCACCGCCCGGTAGGACTCCGGCAGCTTCACGTTGGCGAAGTCCGCCGAGGTGCTGTCGGAGCTGAGGATCGCGTCGAGGATTTCCTTCATGGCTGCCTCCGAAGGCGTACCTGTGTGAGGGCACAGGGCGTCTGGGGGAGCCGGGAGCGGACACCGGCTTCGCTGAACGGGGTGGTGGGTGTGGGTGGCTGGTGGGCCGGGGTGGCTGGTGGGCCGGTGGCTGGTGGGCCGGGTACTGCGGTGGGTCGCCCCCGGGGTCGGGGGGCGCCGGTACGACGGCGCGCCGAGGTGGGGAGCCGCGGCGCCGCGACTGGTGGGTAACAAGGTAGTGGCACCCTGTGCCACTCGTAAAGACACGCGGTGCCACCAATTCGGGCGGGCCGGACGCGCCTCCCGAGAGCCTGCGGAGGGCATGGAAAGGGCCCGTGCCGACGCTTCGGCACGGGCCCTCGAACCCCTTGCGACCTGCGAAAACGCCTACCGTCAGGCCTGCTTGACGCCCTCCAGGGCGGCCCGCACGGCATTCACCACCAGCTCCAGCGGAGCGTCCGTCCGGGTGACTGTGATGAGCACCTCACCTCCAGGACTGGCACTCAGTGCGCTTGCGGTCGAGGCCTCCGCCTCCGCCCCACTGGCACCCGGTGCCACCACGGCACCGCGCCGCCGCGCCCCCGGCGCGCTGGAGCCCCAGAAGGTCTGCCGGATCACCTCGAAGGAGTGGTCCAGCTGCGCCTCCACATCGCCCCGCCCGCCGGCCCGCAGCCAGCGCCGCAGCACGTGGTTGTGGGCCGCGACCACCGCCGCCGCCGACACCTCGGCCAGCATCGAGTCGTCCTCGCCGCCGTGCTGCCAGCCCGTGGGGATCTCCCCGGCGGTGTCGAACCGGCCCAGCAGGTAGCGGGTGAACAGCCGCTCGTAGCGGGCCACCACGGCGATCTCCCGCTCCCGCAGCGTCGGCACCTGGCGGATCAGCTGGTACCTGGCCACCGAGACCCCGGGCGTGGAGGCGTACATCCGCAGCACCTCCTTGATGCCCCGGCAGACCACGTCCAGCGGGTGCTCCTCCGGCTCGGCGCTGGCCAGCAGGTCGGCGACCCGCACCAGGGTGTCGTCGTGGTCCGGGAAGATCGCCTCCTCCTTGGACCGGAAGTACCGGAAGAAGGTCCGCCGGGCCACTCCGGCCGCCGCGGCGATCTGGTCGACCGTGGTCTCCTCGTAGCCCTGCGAGGCGAACAGCTCCATCGCGGCGGTGGCCAGGTCCTGGCGCATCTGCTGGCGCTGGGCCGCCGCCCGGCGGCCGCCCTGACCCCCCTCCGCGCCCGTCCCGGCCGACCGGCCGTCACGCGCCGGGGCGGACTGCTGCGGGGCGGATTGCTGCGGGGAGACTGACTGAACCCGATCCATGCCCGGAACGCTACACGTCCCCGGCGCCGGAACAGGGGGCCTTCCGCGGCGTACCGGGGCGACCGGCCCGGCCACCGCAGGTCTCGGCCAGTGCGCGGACACCGAACCCGCCCCCCAGCCGGCCCGCTCCGCGCGGAACGGCGGCCGGTCGGACGCTCCCCCGTAGGACGGCGGGGTGGTCATCGGCGCGCGTGGTCGCGGAAACCGCGGCCGGTCTTGCGGCCCAGGCAGCCCGCCGCCACCAGGTGCTCCAGCAGCGGCGCTGCGGCCAGGCCCGGCTCGCGGAACTCCTGGTGCAGCACCTGCTCGATGGTCAGCGAGACGTCCAGGCCGACCACGTCCAGCAGCTCGAACGGACCCATCGGGTAGCCGCAGCCGAGCTTCATCGCGGTGTCGATGTCGTCCACCGTCGCGTAGTGCTCCTGGAGCATCCGCACCGCGTCGTTGAGATAGGGGAAGAGCAGCGCGTTCACGATGAAGCCGGCCCGGTCCCCGCACTCCACCGGGTGCTTGCGGATCTTCGCGCACAGCTCCAGCACGGTCGCGGTGACGTCCGGCGCGGTCAGCACCGTGGAGACCACCTCGACCAGCCGCATCGCCGGCGCCGGGTTGAAGAAGTGCATGCCGACCACGTCCTGCGGCCGCCGGGTGGCCGAGGCGCAGGCGACCACCGGCAGCGAGGAGGTGGTGGTGGCCAGCACCGCGCCCGGCTTGACGATGGCGTCCAGCGCGGTGAACAGCTCGCGCTTGACCCCGAGGTCCTCGGCGACCGCCTCGACCACCAGGTCCACGTCCGCCAGCTCGCCGTACTGCCCGACCGGCGTGACCAGGCCCAGGGCGGCGTCCCGCTGCTCCTCGGTCAGCCGGCCCTTCGCCACCGAGCGCTCCAGCGACTTCGCCAGCTGCGCCTTGGCCCGCTCGGCCTTCTCCAGGCTGCGGGCGGCCAGCAGCACCGGGTACCCGGCCTTGGCGAACACCTCGACGATGCCGGTGGCCATGGTGCCCGAGCCGCAGACGCCGATGCTGCGCACCTCCCGTCCTGCCACCCCCGGCCGGGCCGGGCCGGCGGTGGTGTCGACGGCCCTGGACGAGCCGGGCGCCTCGTAGGTGTAGAAGCCGCGGCCGGTCTTGCGGCCCAGCAGCCCGGCCGCGACCAGCTGGCCGAGGATCGGCGCGGGCGCGTGCAGCCGGTCCCTGGACTGCTCGTACATCGCCTCCAGGACGGTCCTCGCGGTGTCCACGCCGATCAGGTCGAGCAGCGCCAGCGGCCCCATCGGCAGGCCGCAGCCGAGCCGCATCGCGGCGTCGATGTCCTCCCGGGTGGCGTACTTGGACTCGTACATCGCGGCGGCCTGGTTCAGGTACGCGAAGAGCAGGCCGTTGACCACGAAGCCGGCCCGGTCGCCGGCCGCCACCGGCTCCTTGCCGAGGTCCCGGGCGAGCGCCGCGGCGTCCTCGGCGACCTGCGGGGCGGTGAGCACGGTGCGCACCACCTCGACCAGCTTCATGGTGTGCACCGGGTTGAAGAAGTGCAGGCCGAGCACCCGGTCCGGGCGGGCGGTGGCGGCGGCGATCCGGGTCACCGAGAGCGCGGTGGTGCCGGTGGCGAACACCGTGCCGGCCGGGCAGATCCGGTCCAGCTCGGCGAAGACCTGCCGCTTCAGCTCCAGCTGCTCGGGGACCTCCTCGATCACCAGGTCCGCCTCGGCGGCCGCGTCCAGGGTGTGGCCGACGGTGAGCCGGGCGAGCAGCCCGGCCCGCTCCTCGGCGGTGAGCCGCTCCCGGGCCACCGCGTGCGCGGTGGACTCCTCGATCCGGGCCAGGGCCCGGGCGGCGGAGTTCTCGTCGGCCTCGATGCCGATCACCCGGCGGCCGCTCCTGGCGACCGCGACGGCGACGCCGGTGCCCATCGTGCCGAGTCCGACCACGGCGACCGTGGGAAAGGGACGCTCCATCTGTCCTGACTCCTTGTCATGGAAGGCCCGCGCGCGCTCCGGAGGGCGCGCCCCCGGAGGAGGGTCCGCGCGCGGTGCGGGGGGATGACGGTTGCGGCCACCGCGCAGCCGCCGGTCCGCTCCGGCGGTGCTGCGGGTGTGCCGTGGTACTCAGGCGCTCGGGGTGAAGGAAGCGGCTCTGAACACAGAGGAGAGAAATCCGGCTCCGGCCGCGATCCGCGGCACCGGCCGGTGAACGAACGCACCGTCGTCCGCCGTCGGCCCCGCGGTTCCCGGCGCGGCGGACGGCGCCCCGCCGGTGCGGCTCCCGAAGCCCGGCAGTGGTGCGTGCCGACACTGTAGCGAAGTTACCAATCAGTAGGAAGGGGGTGGGCGGTGGGAGTTCCGCTGCTCACGGCCGGGTGATCACCCGTGCGGGTGAGGACGGTGGACGGACGTCCGTTCGGACCACCCGATAGGGGAGTTACGCGGCCCGGCGGCGCTGGGCAGCATGGGGGCATGACCACTGGAACCGTTGCCACGGACCGACCCGAGCCCACCGCCGGGTCCGCCGCGGGGCCCGCCCCCGGCCCGGCCGGGCCGGTCGACGCCGGCGCCGGCGCCGTGCTGCCGCCGCGGGCGGACCGGGCCGAGCGCGGCGAGCGCGCGCAGGCCGCCGTCGACCGGCTGCGGGGCACCGGGGTCGAGGCGGTCGCCGTCACCTGGGTGGACAACGCCGGCATCGCCCGGGTCAAGGCGGTACCGCTCGGCGGCCTGGTGCACGCGGCGCAGTGGGGCGTCGGCGCGGCCCCCTGCTTCGACGTCTTCCTCGCCGACGACTCGATCGTCACCAGCCGGCTGATCGGCGGCCCCACCGGCGACCTCCGGCTCTACCCCGACGTCGAGCGGGTCGTCCCGCTCGCCGCCCAGCCCGGCTGGGCCTGGGCCCCGGGGGACCGCTACACCCAGGGCGGCGCCCCGCACCCCGGGTGCCAGCGGCTCTTCGCCCGCCGGGCGGTGGCCGCCGCGGCCGAGCAGGGCCTGGCCCTCAAGGCCGGGATCGAGATCGAGTGGGTGGTCGCGCTGGCCGGCCCGGAGGGGGAGGAGCCCCGCTACCCGACGGCCGGCCCGGCCTACGGCATGCAGCGGCTCACCGACCTCTCCGACTACCTGCGCGACGTGCTCCGCGCCCTCGGCGAGCAGGGCCTGACCGTGCTCCAGATCCACCCCGAGTACGCGCCCGGGCAGTTCGAGGTCTCGGTCGCCCCGGAGGGCCCGGTCGAGGCCGCCGACACCTCGGTGCTGGTCCGGCACACCGTCCGCGCCGTCTCCGCCCGGCACGGCCTGCGGGCCTCCTTCGCCCCGGCGGTCGAGGCCGGCGGGGTCGGCAACGGCGGCCACCTCCACCTCAGCCTCTGGCGCGAGGGGCACAACCTCGCGCACGGCGGCCCCGGCCCGCACGGGCTGACCGCCGAGGCGGAGGGCTTCCTGGCCGGGGTGCTCGGCGCGCTGCCCGAGCTGCTGGTGCTCGGCTGCTCCAGCCCGGCCGGCTATCTGCGGCTGGTCCCCTCGCACTGGGCCGGGGCCTACCAGTGCTGGGGCCTGGAGAACCGCGAGGCCGCGCTCCGCCTGGTCACCGGCTCCACCGGCGAGCGGTCCTCCGCCGCCAACGCCGAGATCAAGTGCTTCGACGCCACCGCCAACCCCTATCTGGCGGTCGGCGCGGTGATCGCCGCCGGCCTCGCCGGGCGGGAGCAGCGGCTCGCGCTGCCGCCGGAGTTCACCGGGGACCCGTCCCTGGCCGAGCCCGGCACCGTCCCCCGGCTGCCGGCCGGTCCGGCCGAGGCGCTCGCCGCCTACCGGGGCTCCGCCGTGCTCCGGGAGGCGCTCGGCGAGCCGCTGTTCGAAGCGGTGCTGGCCGTCCGGCAGGCCGAGGCCGAGCAGTACGCCGACGCGACGCCCGAGCGGCTGGCCGCCGCCACCCGCTGGCGGTACTGACCGGTGGCCCCGGTTGGCGTCCCCGCGCTGGTCGACCACCACTGCCACAGCGTGGTGACGGCCGAGCTCGACGACGACGCCCTGGCGGGGCTGCTCACCGAGTCCGACCGCCCGCCCGCGCCCGGCACCTCACCCTTCGACAGCGCGCTCGGCCTCGCTGTCCGCCGCTGGTGCCCGCCCGCGCTCGGGCTGCCCGCGCACGCGCCGGCCGAGGAGTACCTGGCCCGGCGGCGCGAGCTGGGCGCCCCGGAGGCCACCCGCCGGCTGCTGGCCGCCGCCGGCCTGGACACCTGCCTGGTGGACACCGGGCTGACCGGGGCCGCCGGCCGGCCGCTGCTGCCGCTCGACGGTTTCGCCGCGGCCACCGGCGCCCGGGTGCGCGAGGTGGTCCGGCTGGAGCCGATCGCCGAGGCCGTCGACGCCCCGCCCGGAGACTGGGCGCGGGCGGTGCGCGAGGCGCTGGCCGCCGCGGCCGCCGGCGCCGTCGCGGTCAAGTCGGTGGTGGCCTACCGGGCCGGCCTCGCGGTGCCCGCGCGGCGCCCCTCCCGGGCCGAGGTGACGGCGGCCGCCGCCGCCCGGCAGCGCGCCGGGGGCGGCCGGCTGACCGACCCGGTCCTGCTGCACGAGCTGCTCCACACCGCCCTGGAGGTCTGCGCCGGGCTGCGGCTGCCGCTCCAGCTGCACACCGGCTTCGGCGATCCCGACGTCACCCTGCACCGGGCCGACCCGTCGCTGCTCGCCGACTTCGTCCGGGCCGCCGAGCCGTCGGGCGTCCCGCTGGTGCTGCTGCACGGCTACCCGTACCACCGGCAGGCCGCCTGGCTGGCCCAGGCCTTCCCGCTGGTGTACACCGACCTCGGGCTGACCACCTCCTACGTCGGCCCGCGGGCGGCGGCGGTGCTCGGCGAGATGCTGGAGCTGGCGCCGTTCGGCAAGCTGCTGTTCTCCACCGACGGCTACGGCCTGCCGGAGCTCCACCTGGTCGGCGCGGCGCAGTTCCGCCACGGCCTGGGCATCCTGCTGGACGGCTGGCGGGCCGACGGCGCCTGCACCGCGGCCGACGCCGAGCGGCTGGCCCGTCTGGTGGCGGCCGACAATGCCCGCCGACTGTACGCGATCTGAGTATCCGCCGCGCCGCCGTGGCGGCCATCCGCCACTGGCCGCTTTCGGCCGCACCGGGTGCCTGTTCCCCCGTCGGTCCGGCTGACTAGGATCCCCGCCAGCGAGGTCTGCGTTTTTTCCGATCGTCCGACCGGTCACCCCTGCCCAGCAGGAGCGGAGTCATACCTTCCGTCGGTGGACGACTTGTGACGATTAGATGTCTACCTCTTGCGGATTGCAACACTTGTTCACTAGCGTCCCGATCATTCCAAGCGCATCTGCCATCCGCAGCTGCAGCATGACGACTCGGGAGGGCCAACCCCTATGAGTGTTCCTCGGATCAGCCGGACCCGGATCGCGGCGGTGGGCGTTGTCCTCGCCACCGCCGGAGCCCTCGCGCTCCCGGCCGGCAGCGCCTTCGCCGCCGGGGCGGAGACGACCACCGGTCCGCTGCTCAGCTACGTCGTCAACACCAAGGCCAACCACGGCCAGGTGCAGAAGGTCGAGACCGCGGTCAAGGCCCTCGGCGGCACCGTGGTCTACTCCTACGAGCAGATCGGCGTGGTGATCGCCCGCTCGACCGACACCCAGTTCGCCGCCAAGCTGCGCAAGGCGAAGGCTGTCGAGTCGGTCGGCGCCAGCCGCACCAAGGGCATCACCGCCTCCGAGGACAAGGTCGCCGAGGTCGCCGCCGCCCCGACCGCCGCCCCCGCCGCCGGCGAGGAGCCCTACTGGGCCAACCAGTGGGACATGCGCCAGATCGGTGTCGACAAGGCCCACAAGCTGTCCCTCGGCAGCAACAAGGTCACCGTCGGCGTGCTGGACTCCGGCATCGACGGCAAGCACGAGGACCTCGCCGCCAACATCGACGCCTCGCAGTCGGTCTCCTGCATCGACGGCGGCAAGCCGAACACCGCCTGGGACGCGTGGCAGCCGGGCGTCGACGGCGCCCACGGCACCCACGTGGCCGGCACCATCGCCGCCGCCAAGAACGGCAAGGGCATCGAGGGCATCGCCCCGAACGTCAAGCTCGCCGCGGTGAAGGTCGTCGACGACGGCGGCTTCATCTACCCGGAGTACGCCATCTGCGGCTTCGTCTGGGCCGGTGAGCACAAGTTCAAGGTCACGAACAACAGCTACTTCGTCGACCCGTGGATGTTCAACTGCCAGAACGACGCGGACCAGGCGGCGATCACCACCGCCGTCCGCCGCGCCGTCGAGTTCTCGCAGCGCAAGGGCGTCCTCAACGTCGCCGCCGCGGGCAACGAGAACATCGACCTGGCCCACAAGACCAAGGACGTCGCCAGCCCGGACGACACCACGCCGGTCGAGCGCCCGATCACCCAGGACTGCCTCAACCTGCCGACCGAGCTGGACGGCGTCGTCGCGGTCTCCTCCGTCGGTGTCAACGGCGACAAGTCGTACTACTCCAGCTACGGCAAGAACAAGGTCACCGTGGCCGCCCCCGGTGGCGACCGCCGCTACCAGATCCCGGACACCCCGGACAAGAACGGCCGCACGCTGTCGACCATCCCGGGCGGCCAGTACGGCTACATGCAGGGCACCTCGATGGCCTCCCCGCACGCCGCCGGTGTGCTCGCCCTGCTGGCCAGCACCTTCCCGTGGGCCAGCCCGGAGGAGCTGACCGAGCTGCTCACCAACCAGGCCGAGTCGCACGCGTGCCCGTCGGGCCCGTACAACCCGGGCGGCACCGGTGAGTTCGCGGCCACCTGCGAGGGTGGCGTGGACGACAACGGCTTCTACGGCGCGGGCATCATCAACGCCGAGAAGGCGGTCCAGTGGTGGCGCTGAGCCACGGCTGACCGGCTGCTGAACCCCTGAGTCGCCGAACGGGGGCGGGACACGAGTCCCGCCCCCGTTCGCGTTCCCCCGTCCGCCCGGACCCGCCCCCGTCCGGGGCCGGGCGGGGGCGGGGCCGGGTCCGGCGGGTCACTCGACGTGCTGCTCCCACACCGTCTCCACCGACGGCTTGCCGTGCAGGTCCGGCACCTCCCGCAGCCAGGCCGGCCGCCCGGCCCTGGTCCGCGCGGCCCGCCGCCCCTCCGCGTCGCGCAGCTGCTCGGGGGTGGAGAACCCCTCCGGCAGCCATTCGGCCGAGCGGGCCGCCCGCTCCGCCAGGTGCTCCACATAGGCCCGGCGCAGCTCCCCGACCGAGTCGAACCCCGGCTCGTCGGCCAGCCAGGCGTCCGGCACCAGTGCCACCACCTGCTCCAGCAGCCCGGTGGTGACCAGCGGCCCGAGCTCCTCGTCCGCCAGCCGCACGTCCGGGCGGTACCCGCCGAGGGCGTGGGCGCTCAGGTCGTAGCGCTTGCCGACCGAGGCCCCGGCCGCGGACCAGCGGTGGTGGAAGATCAGCGCGGCGCCGTTGTCGATCAGCCAGAGCCGGCCGTGCCAGACCATCAGGTTGGGGTTGTGCACCGTCCGGTCGACATTGCCGGTGAGCGCGTCCAGCCAGACCACCCGGCCGGCCTCGGCCGGTCCGACGTCGATCATGCCGGGCCGGAAGTCGCGGGCGCCGGGCAGCAGGTCCATCCCGAGGTTGACGCCGCGGCTGGCCCGCAGGATGTCCTGGATCTCGCGGTCCGGCTCGTCCTCGGCCACCGCCGGGTCGAAGTCCACCAGCCGCAGCTCCGGCACCCGCAGGCCGAGCCGCCGGGCCAGCTCGCCGACGATCACCTCCGCCACCAGCGCCTTCCGGCCCTGGCCGGCCCCGGTGAACTTCACCACATAGGTACCCAGGTCGTCGGTCTCCACCACGCCGGGCACGGAACCGCCGGCCCGCAGCGGGTCGACGTAGCGCACTGCTGTCACCTGTTCGAGCACAACCGCCACCCTAACGTCCTCGTCCGAGCGGAGGCCGCCGCCCGGCTCACCCGGTCCGCTGTGATTGGCTTGCCGGTGAGCGACACCGGCCGGACGGAACCCGGCGCCGGACGACCGACGAAGGAGAGCAGGACCATGGGACAGGTGCAGGCCACCACCGAGCGGGTCTACGACGCGGCCCCCGAGCGGGTGTACGAGGCCCTGGCCGACTACCAGGTGATCCGCCCCAAGCTGCTGCCCGCGCAGTACAGCGAGTACGAGGTCCGGGTCGGCGGCACCGGAGCGGGCACCCAGGTGCACTGGAAGCTCCAGGCCACCGAGAAGCGGATCCGCGACTGCCTGCTCACCGTCTCCGCGCCGCGGCCGGACCAGCTGGTGGAGAAGGACGCCAACTCCAGCATGGTGGTCACCTGGACCGTCGCGGCGGCCGGCGAGGGCCGGACCAGGGTCACCGTCACGGCCACCTGGCAGGGCGCGACCGGTATCGGCGGCTTCTTCGAGCGGACCTTCGCGCCCAAGGGCCTGAACCGGATCCACGACGAGGTGCTCGCCAACCTGGCCGCCGAGGTGCGCTGAGCCGGATCGCCCGGGCCGGGGCCGCGCCCCGGCCCGCCCGTCCCGCCAACTCGACCAGGAATTCGAGGAGTTCGTCCACCCGTACGAGCGGCACGCCGTACGGGTGGACGCCCCGCCACCTCCGGGTGACGAGGGCCCCGCGGCACGCTGCGGCCACCCTAGGCTCGCCGCCGTGCATATGACGATCCTTCACATTTCCCAACCCGTCGACGGTGGCGTGGCCCGCGTCGTGGTCGACCTGGTCCGCGGTCAGCGCGAGGCCGGCCACCGGGTGCTGGTCGCCTGCCCGCGCGGCGGCCGGCTGGCCGAGGAGGCCGCGGCCGTCGGCGCGCTGGTCCAGGACTGGCCTGCCGACCGCTCGCCCGGCCCGGCCACCGCGGCCGAGGCCTGGCGGCTGCGCCGGATCGTCCGGGCCGCCGCGCCCGACATGCTCCATCTGCACAGCGCCAAGGCCGGGCTGGCCGGCCGGCTGGCCGTCCGCGGCGCGGTGCCCACGGTCTTCCAGCCGCACGCCTGGTCCTTCGCCGCCGTGGACGGCGCGCTGGCCGCCGCCACCCTGCGCTGGGAGCGGTACGCGACCCGCTGGGCGCACCGGCTGCTCTGCGTCTCGGTCCAGGAGCGGACCGACGGCATCGCGGCCGGACTGCACGCCGACTGGGCGGTGGTGCCCAACGGCGTGGACGTGCGCCACTACGCGCCCGCCGACCGCCGGGCCGCCCGGATCGCGCTCGGCCTGGAGCTCGACGCCCCGCTCGCGGTCTGCGTGGGCCGGCTCTGCCGCCAGAAGGGCCAGGACGTGCTGCTCGCCGCCTGGCCGGAGGTGCGGCGCCGGGTGCCGGCCGCCCGGCTGGCGCTGGTCGGCGGCGGACCGGAGGAGGCCCGGCTGGCCGCGACGGTCCGGGAGGGCGCCGAGCCGTCCCGGGTCCGGCTGGTGGGGGACGTCGCGGACCCCCGGCCGTGGCTGGCGGCGGCCGATCTGGTGGTGCTGCCCTCGCGCTGGGAGGGCATGGCGCTGGCCCCCCTGGAGGCGATGGCCTCCGGGCGTCCGGTGCTGCTGACCGATGTGCCGGGCGCGCGGGAGTGCCTGCCGCCGGTCGAACGCGCGTCCGCCGTGGTGCCGCCCGGCGATGTGGACGCGCTCGTCACCCGAATGGCCGAGGCGTTGTCCGATCCGATCGAGTGCGAGCGGCGCGGTCTGCGCCTGCGCGAGCACGCCGCGGCTCGCCATGATGTTCGCTCGGTGGTCGAACAGGTGGACGCGCTCTACCGCGACCTCCTGGGTGCCGGTCCGGCGGCCGGGCGACGCCGCGCCCGTGTCCCGCAGCGGATCTGATCGTTTCACATGCCGTGAATGCCCCGCCGATCCGGCGCCGTCGTATTCGCACCCTCAGCCGGTTGTGGAAGAGGGGTGAAATCAGAAATACCTATTAATGGGCGGCTGGAATGAAAAGGCAAGTCAACTTCCAGCATTCAAGCCAGCGTTCGGTAACGTCTGATTTTGCCTGCTTCGTTTCGATTTCACGCCGGCAATTCGCGAGGAAATCGAAAGCCGCCAGCGGCAGCAGGTGCTGTCAGGACCGCGCCCACCGGGCCGGGACGGCCGCTCCGGGCCAACCGGTGCCGGGCCGCCGTCACCCCGGGCACACAGCAGGGGAGTTCGTGCGCTGATGACCATTGACCACGACAGCGTGCCAAGGCCCGGGCGGTCCCTGTCAGGCCCGCCCCGGCCCGCCACCGGGCTGCTCGACCGCCCGGCACGCTCCGCCCAGACCCGCAGCGCCGCCCCGGCCCGCCGGCACCGCCGCCCGGTCCGCGCCCGGCTCGCCCTGCCCGTCACCCTGGTCGCCGTCGACGCCCTCGCCCTCTGCACCGCCACCGGGGTCGCCAACCGCGCCCTCGACCCAGCCGTCCGGGTGGCACCCCTGCTCGGCGTCGCCGCCCTGCTGCCCCTGCTGCTCCTGCTCAACCTGGCCGGCGGCCTCTACCGCACCCGCCTCACCCTCTCCGTCCTAGACGAGCTGCCCGCCCTCACCGCGCGGGCGCTCGTCGCCTCCGCCTTCGCCATCAGCCTCGCCGGCTGCCTCGAAGGCCACTGGCCCGACACCGGCCCCGCCACCCCGGCCCGGCTGATCGTCCTCCTCGGCACCCAGCTGCTGCTCGCCGTCTGCGGCCGCGCCCTGCTCTACCACCTGGTGCGCCGGATCCGCCGCAGCCGCCCCAGCCCCGTCCTGGTGCTCGGCGCCGGCCGGCTCGGCCGCCGCGTCGCCGCCGCCCTCAACGAACGCGGCGAGTACGGGATGCGCCCGATCGGCTTCCTCGACCCCGACCCGCCGCTGCTCGCCGGCGACACCGACCTGCCCGTGCTCGGCGGCCGCGAAGTACTCGAACGCGAGGTCCGCCGCCACCGCGTCCACCACGTGGTCGCCACCGCCGGCGCCGCCGACGAGGCCGAGACCGCCGCCGCCCTGCGCGACGCCGCCCGCCTCGGCTGCCAGGTCTGGCTGGTCCCCGCACTGCGCGAGTACGGCTCCGTCGCCGCCGGACGCCTCACCGGCGCCGACCACCTCTGGGGCTTCCCCTGCGTCCGGGTCGGCCGCGCCGCGACCCGCCGCCCCGGCTGGGCCGTCAAACGGACCCTGGACGTCACCGCCGCCGCGACCGGCCTGCTGCTGCTCGGCCCCGTACTCGCCCTCTGCGCGCTCGCCGTCCGCTTCGACACCGGCCCCGGCGTCCTCTTCCGCCAGCAGCGCACCGGCCTCGACGGCCGGGTCTTCACCGTCCTCAAGTTCCGCACCCTGCGGCCCAGCAACGAGCACGAGTCCGCCACCCGCTGGAACATCTCCCAGGACCACCGGATGGGCGCCGTCGGCCGGCTGATGCGCCGCAGCTCCCTCGACGAACTCCCGCAGCTGTGGAACGTGCTCCGCGGCGACATGAGCCTCGTCGGCCCCCGCCCCGAACGCCCCTACTTCGTCATGCGGTTCAGCCAGGCCTACCCCGAGTACGCGGACCGTCACCGCGTCCCCGTCGGCCTCACCGGCCTCGCCCAGGTCAACGGCCTGCGCGGCGACACCTCGATCGAGGACCGGGCCCGCTTCGACAACCGCTACATCGAGAGCTGGAGCCTCTGGCAGGACGTCAAGATCCTGTGCCGCACCGCGGCCCTCATGCTCCACCCGGACGGGAGCTGATCAACGCCGTGGCCCTGACCCTCGCCGCACCACCGCACCCCGCCCGGCTGTTACGGCGTGCGGGCGGCGTCCTCCAGGAACGCCCCGGCCTGCTGGCCGCCGCCACCGTGCTGCTGGTCTGCGTCCCCACCGGGGAGAAGGACGTCGCCGCCGCCGTCCACATCACCGCCGCCGACCTCGCCTCGCTCGCCCTGGTCGCCCTCACCGCCGTCAACCTGCTGCGCGGCCGCACCCCCGCCGTCGGCCGCGCCGACGCCGTCCGCTTCGGCGCGATCGTGACCGCCGCCGCCGTCGCCACCGTCGGCTCCATCGACCCCGCGACCAGCCTCACCGGCTTCGTCCGGCTCACCCAGGTGTTCGTACTCGTCCCCGCCGCCGTGCTCTGCTCCCTGCGCGACCGCACCGACCAGCGCCTCGTGCTCGGCTCCTTCGTCGCCGCCGCACTGATCCAGGGCGTCGTCGGCGTCCACCAGTTCCTCACCGGCACCGGCGCCTCCTACACCGGCCGCCCGATCCGCGCCGTCGGCACCTTCGGCGCCCTCGACATCATGGCGATGTCCACCGTCGTCGCCTACGGCCTGCTCGCCGCACTCGCCCTCGCCCTCGGCGAACGCGGACCCGACGGCGACCCCAGGCTGCGCCGCGCCATGTTCGCCGCCGCCGCCTTCCTCGCCCTCCCGCTCGCCGTCTCCTTCAGCCGCGGCAGCTGGATCGCCACCGCCGCCGCCGCCACCGTCCTGCTGCTGCGCGCCGACGCCCGACTCGCCGTCCGCGGCGCCCTGCTCGGCGCCGCCGCCGCCGTCGTCCTGGTCGGCGGCCTCGGCCTCGGCGGCTCCGGCGTCACCGACCGGCTCAGCTCCATCGGCTCCGTCTCCGCCGCCCCCGACCAGTCGGTCTCCGACCGCTACGACCTGTGGGCCACCGCCGGCCGGATCTGGCAGGACCACCCCGTCTCCGGCGCCGGCCCCAAAGCCTTCCAGCAACTGCGCGACAGCCACGCCCCGCTCCGGCTCTCCTCCGGCAGCGACGCCGCCGACGCCACCATCGGCTTCCAGCGCGAACCACTGCTCTCCCCGCACAACATGTACTTCCTGGTACTCAGCGAACAGGGCCTGATCGGCATCGTCGCCTACGGCCTGCTCTTCCTCGGCCTCCTCATCGGCTGCCTGCGCCACGCCCGCGGCCGCGGCCCCGCCCTGGCCGCCCTCGCCCTGCTCACCTGGGTCCTGATCGACTTCCTCTACGCCGACATCGGCGGCACCACCACGGTGCTGACCTCGATCGTCCTCGGCCTCGCCGCCCGCGCGGCCCGACCCCCGACGGGCACGCCATGACGACGGACCAACCGACGGTCGTGCCCACCACCCTGCCGGCCCCCCGCCCCCCCCCCCCGGCCGGCCCCCCCCCCCCCGGGCCCGCCATGACGACGGACCAACCGACGGTCGTCCCCACCCCCCTGCCGGCCCCCCGC
>NZ_LGDO01000040.1:0-26872 GCF_001279805.1 Streptomyces sp. XY431 | reverse complement strand
CCGGGTCCCGAACGTCGCCGGGACGTGGAAGGACCTCACCGACAACGTCAACTTCATGGCGCACAACCTCACCAGCCAGGTCCGCAACATCGCCCAGGTCACCACCGCGGTGGCCAACGGCGACCTCACCCGCAAGATCGACGTCGACGCGCGCGGCGAGATCCTCGAACTCAAGACCACCATCAACACCATGGTCGACCAGCTGAGTTCGTTCGCCGCCGAGGTGACCCGGGTGGCCCGCGAGGTGGGCAGCGAGGGGCGGCTCGGCGGCCAGGCCGAGGTCGAGGGCGTCTCCGGCACCTGGAAGCGCCTCACCGAGAACGTCAACGAACTCGCCGGCAACCTCACCCGCCAGGTGCGCGCCATCGCCGAGGTCACCAACGCCGTCACCGCCGGCGACCTCACCCGCTCGATCACCGTGGACGCCTCCGGCGAGGTCGCCGACCTCAAGGACAACATCAACTTCATGGTGGAGTCCCTGCGCGAGACCACCCGCGCCAACGAGGACCAGGACTGGCTGAAGACCAATCTCGCCCGTTTCTCCGCGCTGATGCAGGGCCGCCGGGACCTGGGGGTCGTCGCCGAGTCCATCATGGACGAGCTGACCCCGCTGGTCTCCGCGCAGTGCGGCGCCTTCTACCTCGCCGAGGAGACCGACGACGGGACGGTGCTGCGGCTGGTCGCCTCCTACGCCTTCCCCAGCGACTCGTCCCGGCCCGGCCCGTTCCGGCTCGGCGAGTCCTTCGTCGGCCAGTCCGCCCGCAGCCGCCGCACCATCGCCGTCGACCAGCTGCCGCCCGGCTACCTGTCCGCCACCTCCGGCCTGGGCCGCACCGACGCGCTGGCCCTGATGGTGCTGCCGATCATCGTCGAGGACCAGGTCCTCGGTGTGATCGAGCTCGCTGCCGTCCAGCCGTTCACACCGGTGCACCGCGACTTCCTCGGCCAGCTGATGGAGACCATCGGCGTCAACGTCAACACCATCGTCGCCAACGCCCGCACCGACGAGCTGCTCGGCGAGTCCCAGCGGCTCACCGCCGAACTCCAGGCCCGCTCCGAGGAGTTGCAGGCCCGCCAGGAGGAACTGCAGGTCTCCAACGCCGAGCTGGAGGAGAAGGCGGAGCTGCTGGAGGCGCAGAAGAGCGACATCGAGGCGAAGAACCTGGAGATCGAGCAGGCCCGCCAGGAACTGGAGGACCGCGCCCACCAGCTGTCCGTCGCCTCGAAGTACAAGTCGGAGTTCCTGGCCAACATGAGCCACGAACTGCGCACCCCGCTCAACAGCCTGCTGATCCTCGCCCAGTTGCTCGCCCAGAACCCCACCCGGAACCTCACCGCCAAGCAGGTCGAGTACGCGGGCATCATCCACTCCGCCGGCTCCGACCTGCTCCAGCTCATCAACGACATCCTCGACCTGTCCAAGGTCGAGGCCGGCAAGATGGACCTCAACATCGAGACGGTGCCGCTGGCCACCCTGGTCGACTACGTCGAGGGCACCTTCCGCCCGATGACCGGCCAGAAGAGCCTGGCCTTCGCCGTGCGCACCGGCGACGGCGTCCCCGGCGAGCTGCGCACCGACGACTACCGGCTGCGCCAGGTGCTGCGCAACCTGCTCTCGAACGCCGTCAAGTTCACCGCGCAGGGCGGCGTCGACCTGCGCATCGAGCCCGCCGCCGAGGCGGAACTCCCCGACGGCGTGCGCCGGGACGGCCCCGTCGTCGCCTTCCGGGTCACCGACACCGGCATCGGCATCGCCCCGCAGCACCTGGAGACGGTGTTCGGCGCCTTCCAGCAGGCCGACGGCACCACCAGCCGCAAGTACGGCGGCACCGGGCTCGGCCTGTCGATCAGCCGCGAGATCGCCTATCTGCTGGGCGGCGCGATCACCGTCGAGAGCACCCTCGGCCAGGGCAGCACCTTCACCCTCTACCTGCCCACCACCCGGCCCGACCTGTCCGAGCCCGCCACGGCGGCCGCGGCGGCCGTCGAGCCCGTCGGCGGTCCGCCGCTCGCCGACAGCCCCGCGGTGCCGCTGCCCGCGCGCCGCCTGCTGGTCGTCGAGGCCCGCGCCAACGGGCTGCTCGGCCTCGTCGCCGAGAACGCCCTCGCCGACCTGCCCCGCACCGACGGCCGCGAAGTGGAGATCATCACCGCCGTCGGCGTCCACGAGGCCGCCGCCACCCTGGCCGACGGGCCCTGCCACTGCCTGGTGCTCGACCTCGACCTGGCCGACGGCGCCGCGCTCGCCCTGCTGAAGGACATGGACGGCGACCCGGCCCTGCAGTCCGTCCCCGTGCTCGCCCACCGCAGCCGCGCCGTCGCCACCGACGACGACCTGCTCACCCGCGGTGCGACCAGGCCCCTGGAGATCCTCTCCAGCCTCGACGAGCTGCGCGAACGCGTCGCCCTGCACATGAGCGCCGAGCGGCCCGAGGACATCCGCCCGCGCACGGCCCGTACCGCACCGGCGTGGGACCCGGACGCCGACCCGAGCCTGGCCGGCCGCACCGCGCTGGTCGTGGACGACGACGACCGCAACCTCTACGCGATCACCGGGATCCTCGAACTGCACGGGATGAACGTGCTGCAGGCCGAGAACGGGCGCGCCGCACTGGACGCCCTGGCCACCCATGCCTCGATCGACGTCATCCTGATGGACGTCATGATGCCCGAGATGGACGGCTACACCGCCACCGCCGCGATCCGCGCGATGCCCGAGCACGAGCGGCTGCCGATCATCGCCGTCACCGCCAAGGCCATGCTCGGCGACCGGGAGAAGAGCCTCGCCGCCGGAGCCAGCGACTACGTCACCAAACCGGTCGACGCCGCCGACCTGATCGGCCGGATCAGGGACCAGCTCACTGCCCAGGCACTGAACCCCGGACACGGCTGACCCGCACCCGACCGTCAGGAGACCGCCGTGCACCAACCCCTCGACCCGCCCGCGGACCATACCGCGGGGGCCTTCCCCCACACCGGCACACCCACGGTGGGACCGCAGCGCGAGCACGCGGGCGACCGGCCCACCGGCACCCGCCCGGCCCCCGCCGCGGTCACCCGCCTCGCCGCCACGGTGGAGAACCTCCGCTCGGAGCTCGCCCGGGCCCAGGCCGACGCCGCCGGCCGCTCCCTGGTCGAGATGGCCGCCGGCGTCCTGGTCGAACGGCTGCGCTGCGGCCCGACGGAGGCGGCCGCCCAGCTGACCGCGCTCGCCGAACAGGCCGGCGTGCCCGTGCTGGAGTTCGCCGCCGAACTGGTCAACCAGGTCGCCGCGGACCGGATCTCCGCCATCGCCCGCGAGTTCATCACCTCTTCCGTGGACCGCCACGAGGAGGCCGCGGTACGGCTGCGCGTCGCCGAGGCGCACAGCCTGGCCGCCGGCGACAGCGAGTCGGTGGCCGACTCGATGCTCGCGACCGCGCTGCGCCCGCTGGGCGCCGTCGCCGTCGCGATCTGGGCCGCCCACCCCGACCAGTCGCTGACCCTCGAAGGCAGCGCGGGCTTCAGCGAGGCGGAGGCCCGCCGCTGGCGGTACGTCCCACCCGGTGTGTCCACCCCGGCCCGCCGGGCGCTCGACGAACGGGAGACGATCGCCTACCCCACCCTCGTGCAGGCGGCGCTGCCGACCATCGGCCAGCACGAGTACACCGGCGGACGCATCGCGGTGCCGGCCGGGACCGGCGGACGGCTGATCGGCGTGCTGGAGATCTGCTGGCCCACCGGCCTGCCCCCGCGGTCCCAGCCGCTCCAGCGCCAGTTCGAGGCACTGGCGGAACTGTGCGCCACCACCCTGGAGCCCTGGACCGAACCCACCGGCCCCGAGCGGACCGACCAGGAGTTCGACGACCTGCAACGGCTCACCGACGGCGTGCTCGACCCCTGCCTGATCCTCCGGCTCGCGCCCGGCCGCTCCGAACTGCCCCTGGAGTTCGCCGTCCGGCACGTCAACCCCGCGTTCGTCGACTTCGCCGGCCGACCGAACAGCGCGGTCGCCGGCGCGCGCCTGCTGGAGGCCTACCCGCTGGCCGCCGAGGCCGGCGGCCTGGCCGAGAAGGTGGAGCACGTCTTCGCCACCGGCGAGCCGTTCCGCACCACGGACATGCGGCTGGCCGCCACCGTCGACGGCATCCCGCTGCTCGCCCGGGCCCGGGTCAGCATCAGCCGGCACGGCCGGCACATCGTGGTGATCTGGCGGCTCGACGACGGGACGCCGCGGGTGGCCCGGCTGCTCCAGCACGCGCAGCGCCTGGGGAGGATCGGCGGCTTCGAGGAGAACGTCCAGACCGGCCAGATCGCCTGGAACGAGACCCTGTTCGACCTGCACGGCCTGCCCGCCACCGCCCAGCCGATCGCCCTGGAGCAGCTCCCCGAGCACGCCCACCCCGACGACCGCCCGGCGATCGGCCGGTTCCTGCGCACCCTGCTGCACCACCGGCGCCCGGCCTCCACCGCCTTCCGGCTGCAGCGCTCCGACGGCGTCGCCCGCCACATCCGCGTCGTCGCCGAACCGGTGCACGACGAGAACGCGGCGCTCACCACCGTCCGCGGCGCCTACCAGGACATCTCCGCCCAGCACTGGACCGAGGTCGCCCTCGCCGCCACCCGCGACCAGCTGGCGCACAGCGAGCAGCAGGCCGCCGAACGCAGCCGCCTCGCCCTCCAGCTGCAGCACGCCATCATGCCGCCCGCCCGCGGCCCGCTCACCCTGCACGACCTCCAGGTCGCCGTGCGCTACCGCCCCGCGGAGAAGGACCACCTGGTCGGCGGCGACTGGTACGACACGCTCGCCCTGCCCTCCGGGGAGATCCTGCTGTGCGTCGGCGACGTCGCCGGGCACGGCATCGACGCCGCGACCGGCATGGTCGCCCTGCGCAACGCCCTGCGCGGCCTGGCCGCCACCGGCGCCGGTCCGGCCCAGCTGCTGACCTGGCTCAACAGCGTCACCCACCACCTCACCGACAACGTCACGGCCACCGCCGTCTGCGCGCTCTACCACCCCGGGACCCGGCGGCTGCGCTGGGCCCGGGCCGGCCACCTGCCGCCGGTCCTGCTGCGCGAGGGCCGGGCCCGCGCCCTGCCGCAGCCGGGCGGGATCCTGCTGGGCGCGCTCGACCACGCCGACTACGACGAGTCGCACCT
The DNA here is from genome assembly GCF_001279805.1 of Streptomyces sp. XY431. Classification (NCBI taxonomy): domain Bacteria; kingdom Bacillati; phylum Actinomycetota; class Actinomycetes; order Kitasatosporales; family Streptomycetaceae; genus Streptomyces; species Streptomyces sp. XY431. The sequence goes on along the minus strand of NZ_LGDO01000040.1, from coordinate 21,733 downwards.
CGACCTCCGGGCCGGCGACACGCTGGTGATGTTCACCGACGGCCTCATCGAACGCCGCGACGAATCCGTCCAGGCCTCGCTGGACAGCCTGCTGTCGCTCAGCGAGACGACCTCCCTCGCCAAGGACGGCACACCCGACTCCCTGGAGAGCCACCTGGACCACCTGCTGCGCTACAGCAGCGCGGACACCGACGACGACACCTGCCTGGTCGGCATCTCGGTCGACCGGGCGGCCGACGCGGCGGTGGAGTGAGCACTGGAGGGGTGAGCGCCGGAGGAGTGAGCGCCCCGGGGCCGGCCCGCGCCCCCGCGGCCGGTCCTTCACGAAGCATTCACACGAGAAGCAGGCGTGCGATCCGCGGGAGCGGGTAGCCGGGGGACGGACCGCACCACCGAGGGAAAGGACCGGCATGGCTACGACCAGTGACGACATCCTCCTTGCCACGCCCGAGCACCGGACCGGACCGTCGACGGCCGCCGCACCCGCCCCGACGCGGACGGTCCTCCCGGAGCTGGCCGATGTCGAGGACCCCCGGCAGGTCGCCCCGGCCGACGCCCGCGAGCTCACCCGGGTACTCCTGGCACGACTCGCGACCCTGGAGGAGGGCACCCGCGAGTACTCCTACGTGCGCTCCACCCTGGTCGAAGTGAACCTGTCGCTGGTCCGGTTCGCGATCCGCCGCTTCGGCTCGCACCGCGAGAGCACGGACGACCTGCTCCAGGTCGGCTCGGTCGGCCTGATCAAGGCGATCGACCGCTTCGACATCGGCCACGGCGTGGAGTTCACCACCTTCGCCGTCCCCACCATCCTGGGCGAGATACGCCGCCACTTCCGCGACACCACCTGGGCCGTCCACGTGCCGCGGCGGCTTCAGGAACTGCGCATCACCCTCGCCAGGGCCCAGGAGGCGCTCTCCCAGCGCCTCGACCGGGCCCCGACCGTCGCCGAACTCGCCGAGCACCTGTCCCTGTCGCAGGAGGAGGTCGTCGAGGGCCTCACCGCCGCCAACGCGCACAGCACCGACTCCATCGACCTGGTCGGCGGCCGCGACGACGAGGGCACGAGCCCGCTCGCGGACCGCCTCGGCGAGCACGACCGACGGCTCGACCTGGTCGAGGACCTGGTGTCCCTCGAACCGCTGGTGGCCGCGCTGCCCGAACGCGAGCGCCTCATCCTGTCCATGCGCTTCACCCAGGACATGACGCAGTCCCAGATAGGCGCACGCCTCGGCCTGTCCCAGATGCACGTGTCACGCCTGCTCAGCCGCACGCTCCAGCAGCTGCGCCGCGGTCTCGACGGCGGCTGAGCGGGCCGCGACACCCGGCCGCCGGACACCACCCGTGTCCGGCGGCCGCCGTTCGGCCGGACCGCGCCGTGCGCGTAAGGTCGTGAGGCCGTGAGGCGTGAGGCCGTGAGGACATCCGTGGAGGGGACGACCATGCCGACCCAGAACGACCCAGCAACCGCCCCGCGGGAGGCGGCCGCCGCAGCCGGCTCCACCGCCCCGCTGCCTCCGGTCGACGACCGCAGCGCCGTGTGCGTCCTCGTGGGCGACCTCGACATCGAGACCCTCCCCCCGGCCGAGCAGGCCCTCGACGAGGCGCTCCGGACCCGTCCGCGGGTCCTCGTGGTCGACCTCGAACAGGTGGGCTTCTGCGACTCCTCCGGCCTCAACCTGCTGCTCAAGGCCCGCATGGGCGCCACCGCGGCCGGCGCCGAACTGCGCCTCGCGGCCGCCTCCCCCACCGTGCTGCGGCTGCTGGAGCTGACCGGTGCCGACACGGTGTTCGCGCTCCACCCGTCGGTCGGGGACGCGCTCGCCGCACCCCGGTGAACGCGGGTGACGGACGAGTGGCGTGGCGCGCCCGGGGCGCAGGTGCATGAACCGGAGCCGGGCGGGAAGCAGACCGGCGAAGAGCGCCGAACCGAAAGGGCACCCGTTCATGAACACTCGCCGGGAGACCCTGGACGAGAAGCGCACCGAGGTCCGGCCCGTCAGGTCGGTGCTGCCGGCCGGCGGGCACCAGCGCCGCCGGACGACCTTCGCCGGGCAGCACAAACCCGTCGCGCGGGCCAGGGAGTTCACCCTCGCCGCGCTCACCGACTGGGCGTGGCCCGAGGCCGGTGACGTCGTCCTGCTGGTCGCCGAGCTCACCGCGAACGCCGTGCTCCACACCGACGGCCCGCTCGAACTCGTCCTGGACCTCTCCCCCGCGCGTCTGCGGATCGAGGTCAGCGACACCTCCCCGGTCCTGCCCGCGCCCCGCCGGCCGCACCACCCCGGCCTGCCCGGCGGGCACGGCCTGTACATCGTGCAGCAGGCCTCCGACCGGTGGGGCGCGGTACCGCACGAGCGGGGCAAGACCGTCTGGGCCGAGATCGACGCCCGGCCCGTCGCCGTACGGTTCTGACCCCGTCCGACCCCACGGCTCGCGGCAGGCATGGCCTTCCCGCGGCCGGGCAGACGCACCGGCGACCCCCGAACGGAGGTGGCACCGTGACGAGCACCGCCGTCCCCGCGGCCGGGCGCCGGCTGGGGGCGGTGTGCCGGCGTGTGTGGCGGCAGGGGCACGAGATCGAGCTGATGCAGCGCTCGCTGGCCTTCGCCGCCCTGTTCTTCGTCACCCTGGTCCCGCTGCTCATGGTGATCGCGGCGGCCTCCCCCGCCCGGGGTAACGGCATCGCCCAGTGGATCACCGACGGTCTGGGGCTCACGGCCCGCGGCAGCCGGTCCGTCGGCGTGCTGTTCGGCCCGCGCGGACAGGTCCTCAGCACCACCACCGGTCTCGGCCTCGCCGCACTCGCCGTGTTCGGCGTCTCCCTCACCGGCGCGATGCAGTCCGCCTACGAGCGGATCTGGGGTCTTCCGGCGGGGCCGTGGCACGGCGTGTGGCGCCAGGCCGTGGCCCTGGCCGCCGTGACCGCCTACCTGGTGCTCGCCGCCTGGAGCGGCGTGCCGGGGCACGGCACCGACGCCCAGCCCGCCCTGCGCATCGCCACCACCGTGCTCGGCGGCGTCCTGCTGTTCTGGTGGCTGCCGCGCCTGCTGCTCGGCCCCCGGGCGCCGTGGCGCAGTCTGCTGCCCGGGGCGGTCGCCACGATGGCGGCCCTGGCCGGACTGCGGCTGTTCTCCCGGCTGGTCTTCGCACCGCTGCTGGTGTCCAACGCCGTCTCCTACGGCACCGTCGGCACGGTCCTGGTCGTGCAGGCGTGGCTGATCGGGGTCGGGTTCACCGTCTACGGCGGGAGCGTCGTCGGCCGGGCGCTGCAACGGGCCGACGGCGCCGACCGTCCGGACGGTGCCCCCGTCTGAGGGCGGCCCGGGTCGGCGGTTCCGGGCTCCGGGTTCAGGATTCCGGGGCTATTGCCCTGGGATCCACCGGTTTGCCTCCCCGGATCGGGGATATCCGGGGAGCATGGAAGATCTGGAACACCCGTCCCCGACCGACAGGAGAACCGCGCCCATGGGCACCGTCCCCGTCCCTCCGGACCCCGACCTCACTCCGACGCCCCCGCCCGGGCCGCCCGCACCACCTGCACCGCCGACACCGCCGGAGCCGGGCCGGCCGCCCGTGACACCCGACCCGCCGGCCCCTCCCGGCCGGCCCGTCCCGATCTTCCCGCCCGAGCCGCCGTCCCCGGAGCCCGATACCGAACCCGGCCGCAGCCGGCCTGCCCCCGGGCGGTACAGCCCCGCCGAGCCGCCGGACTGAGGACGTGCCTCACGCGGGCGGGAGCGCGGGCGGGCGCCGTGGCGCCGCGAGCACCGCGCACCGGGGCGGTCAGAGCCGCTCCTCCATCCGGACGGCTGCCTTCAGGTCCTCGTGCGCCTGACCGCGCTCGCCCTCCTGCTGTTCGAGCAGCGCCCGCGCGATCGCGTCCAGCTTGCGCTGGACCGCGTGCTCGGCCCGCCGCTCGGCGTTCTTCAGCATCGCCAGCAGCAACAGGGCCACCGCCGCCATCGAGTCGCCCGCCAGGATCTGCCACTCGGTCGACAGCCCCGCCATGTGCACCGCGACGAACGCCACCACGAGGCCCAGGCAGAACACCGCGAACACCGGGGAACTGGTGAAGTTCGACGCCAGTTCGGCGAACCGCGCGAACCGTCCGCGCTCCCCGTCGGTACCCTTGCGCGCCGGGTGCTGGAATGTCATGGCGTCGCTCCTCTCCGGCCACCCGTACGGCGGCTCCCGGCCCGTCCCAGCAGCGTGTGCCCAGTTCGCGCGCGGAGAGTCGGCCACGACCGGGACGGGTCCGGGAGGCTTCCGCTCCGCCACCGTCCACCGGGCCCAGGGCGAGGAGGCCGACGTCGTCGCCCTCGTCCTCGTCGTCGTCCTCATCCTCGTCCTCGGCGGCCGCCGCGGGGACCCCTGGCCGGCGCCGGCGGTCCCCCGGGCGTCAGCTCCGGGCATCAGCTCCGGGCGGCGTGGATCGCGCGGCTCTTGCGGGACTTCACGGTCTGCGGGTGGAACTGGCCCAGCACCCGGTGGCGGTCGGCCGCCACCTGCTCCAGCAGCCGCGCCGCCTCCCCGTGGTGCCCGGCCTCGCCCAGGTTGCAGGCGTGGTTGTGCCGTGCGGTGAGGGTGTGCGGGTGGTCCGGGCCGAGGACGCGCCGGCGGTCGGCCGCCACCAGCTCCAGCAGCCGCGCCGCCTCCTCGCGGTACCCGGCCTCACCCAGGTAGTAGGCGTGGTTGTGCCGACTGGTGAGGGTGTGCGGGTGGTCGGGCCCCAGGGTGCGCTGCCGGTCGGCCGCCACCTGCTCCAGCAGCCGGGCCGCCTCCCGGTACTGCCCGGCCTCGCCCAGGTTGTAGGCCTGGTTGTTGCGCGCCCTGAGCGTGTCCGGGTGGGCGGCGCCCAGCAGCCGGGCCCGGCCGTCGGCCACCTGCGCCAGTACGGCCGCCGCCTCGTTGTGGCGTCCCTCCCGGCTGAGGGAGCCGGCCAGCTCGTGGGCCGTCGTCAGCTCGGCGACGGTAGGCAGCCGGACGGCCGTGGCCGGAGGCAGGGGCGGAGGCGGAGGCGTCGCGACCACGGCGGTCGGTGTGGCGACCACGACGGTGGGCGTGGCGACGGCGGGTGCGGCGACGGCGGCTCGCAGCGCCTCGGCCACGGCCAGCGCCGAGCCGGGGCGGTCCGCCGGGTCCTTGGCCAGGAGCTGCAGGACGACGCGGTCGAGGCCGCCGGGCAGGTCGGGCCGGTGGTGCCGCGGTGGCACGGGCTGCTCGTTCAGATGGGCTTCCACCTCGGCGTACGGGCTGCCGCGGAAGCCGAAGGGCGGTGTGCCGGTGAGGAGTTCGTACAGCACGCAGCCGAGGGAGTAGAGGTCGGCGCGGCCGTCGACCCGCAGGCCCCTGGCCTGCTCCGGGGCCATGTAGGCCGGGGTGCCGATGCCGCTGCCGGCGGGGGTGAGCCGGGTGTGGCCGGCCATCAGGTAGGCGGCGATGCCGAAGTCGAGGACGACGACGGCTTCCGTGCCGTCCGCGTGCCGGGTCAGGAAGAGGTTCCCGGGCTTGATGTCCCGGTGCGCGACGTCCACCGCGTGGGCGGCGGCCAGCGCGTTGCAGATCTGCACGCCCCACTCCACCGCCCGGACGGGGTCGAGCCGCTCACCCGAGCGCAGGGCGTCGGCGACGGACCGGCCGGTGAGCAGGCTCATCACCACGTAGGGCGTCGCCAGACCGGCCTCCCGGTGAATGCCGTAGTCGTGCACGCCGATGATGTTCGGGTGCTGGAGCCGCGCGGTGATCCGGGCCTCCCGCTCGAAGCGGGTCTGAGCCCCCTGGTCCTCCGCGCCGTCGACCTGGGGCAGCAGGACCTTGACCGCGACGTCCCGTTGCAGCCGGGTGTCCTGGGCCCTCCAGACCGCCCCCATCCCACCGGTACCGACGCAACGGTCCATCCGGTACCGGTCGTTGATCATCGTGCCCTGCCGCATCCGCTCCCCCACCCCGAGTCCCGTCCGGCTCACCGTAGTGTGCGCGGACGGCCCGGCGCAGCCTCGTCCGGGGTTCCCGATCAGCGGGCCGGGGTCCCCCGGCGAGCACGGGGTCAGCCGACCGGGAACGGCTACACGTCGGCCGGGAACGGCTCCGGGTCGGCCGTCCCCGGCCGGACGAACCCCCGTGCCCGCGCCACCGCCTCGCGGACGTCCGGGGCCGGGTCGTCGGCGAGGCCGGCCAGCAGTTCGGCGACCCCGGGCGTGCGCCAGTCGCCGATCGCCCACACCAAGGACTCCCGGACGCGGTGGTCGGGATGGGCGGCGAGGTGGGCGAGTTCGGCGATCGGGCCCCGGCGGCGCCGGAGCAGCCTGAACCAGTCCAGGACCGCCTCCAGCTCGGCCGGGTCGCCCGGATCCCCGGCGGCCGCGATCCGGGCGAGCAGCACGCCGGTCGGCGGCGGCGGGCCGTCCAGCGGGTGCGGGAGGCGCTCGCGCAGCCGCCGCGCCCCGTACCCGCCCCGCACCCGGCACCCGACACAGGTGCAGGGCCGGGTCCCGTGTGCGTCGGGCCGGTACCGCCAACCCACCACCTGCGGGGCGGCGCGGACCCGGTGCACCTCCGCCCGCCCGATCGCCCGGGGCACGAACACCTCCCACCCGCGCGGGTCGTCCAGCGCCGCGATCCGCCGCACCGCCTCCGCCGCGGGGACCTCGGCCTGGTCGCCCAGTGCCCGGTCCCAGTAGGACCCGACCAGCACCGGCTGGGCGTCGTCCAGCCGGACGTGGACGGCCACCCGCCCACCCCGCCGGTCGAAGCGGCCCAACTCGCGCATCCACTGGTGGGTGAGCGTGTACGACGGCAGCACCGGGAAGCAGTACACCCCGCGTGCGCCGTCCTGGCCGTGACTGACCGCGCGGATCCCGGCCCGCCGGATGCGCGGCGCGTTCGCCGCCGCCGTCAGGTGCACAAATATCGCCATGACTCGGCATGCTAGGCGTTCGGCCCCGCGGAGTCCGGGGAATTACCCGCCGCTCCGCGCCCGCCGGGGGCGGCGGAGCTCATCCGCTCGTAGAACCTGGCGTACCGGGTGGACCGCCGGTTGTGCGCCCGCACCGGGCGGCCCGCGACCGTCATGGGTCCGTCAAGAACGCGCCCCCCGCCGTCATGGTGCCGTCAGCGGCGGCCCGGGCGCGGCGGCGGGAGCGTTCCATGGACAAGGGTCCCCGGAGGCGGGGACCCACCGGGTGTCACGCGACCGAGGCGGAGGCGAGCAGCCATGACCGGCACCACGAGCGGGACCACGACCGGCCCCACGAGCGGCACCACCAGAGTGATCGTCGGACTCAGCGGCTCCCTGGGCAGCCTCGCGGCGCTGTACCGCGCTGTGGCCGAGGCCGCCCGGCGGGAGGCCGTCCTCGTCCCGGTCGCCGCCTGGTCGCCCTCGGACGGCGACCAGCGGGGACCGCGCCCGCTGTCCGAACTGGAGCACGCCGCCCGCCGCCGCATCGACACCGCCTTCGAGCAGGCTTTCGGCGGCTACCCGGCCGGCCTGATCATCCACCCGCTGACGGTCCGGGGCGGCGCCGGGCCCGCCCTGGTCTCCGCCGTCACCGGACCGGCCGACCGGCTGCTGATCGGCACCGGTCGGCACGGCCGCCTCGGCCGGCTGCTGCCCGGTTCCGTCCTGGGCCACTGCCACGCGCACGCGAGCTGCCCGGTCGTCCCCGTCTCCCCGTCCGAGCTGCTGGAGCGGCTGGAGTTCAGTGCCCGCAGCGGCGCACCGCTCCCCTTCGCGGCCGGCCACCACGGCGCCGGAGGCTCCCTCCCCCGCCCCGTCGGCGTGCGCTGATCACCGGGCCGGCCGCCCGGCCGAGGGTGATCGCGAGGGCCGCCCCTGACGGGGCCGGAGGGTTCGGAAAACCGAACCCCCGGTTCGGGGGGCCGCACCATCGATCGGTGCGCGGCGGCCGCCCAGGATGGCGGTATGAACGGAACGACACAGACCACCGGTACCCCGGCCGCCGCGAGGGCGGACGAGCTGTACCGCGAGTACGGACGCGGCACCGCCGCGGTGCGGGCACTGCGCGGGGTGTCCGTGGCCTTCGCCCCGGGCACGTTCACCGCGGTGATGGGGCCGTCCGGCTCCGGGAAGACCACCCTGCTGCACTGCCTCGCCGGGATGGACCGGCCCACCCGGGGCACCGTCCGGTGGGGCGACACCGAGGTGTCCGGGCTGCCCGAGCGGCGGCTGGCGGAGCTGCGGCGCAGCCGGGTCGGGTTCGTGTTCCAGGCCTTCAACCTGATGCCGGCCATGACGGTCGCCCAGAACGTGGAGCTGCCCGGCCGGCTGGCCGGGCGGCGGCCCGACCGGCAACAGGTGCTGGACGCGCTGGCCCGGGTCGGCCTGGCCGGGCGCGAGCGGCACCGGCCGGGGCAGCTCTCCGGCGGTCAGCAGCAGCGGGTGGCGATCGCCCGGGCCCTGGTCTCCGGCCCCGAGGTGCTGTTCGCCGACGAGCCGACCGGCGCCCTGGACCGGTCCACCGGGCACGAGGTGCTGGCCCTGCTGCGGTCCGGGGTGGACCGGGACGGCCGGACCTGCGTCATGGTGACCCACGACCCGGTGGCCGCCGGGTACGCGGACCGGGTGCTGATGCTGGCCGACGGCCGGGTGGTCGACGAGCTGGAGCGTCCCACCGCCGCCGAGGTCGGCGAGCGCCTGAGCCGGCTGGGCGGGTGAGCGCGATGACCTCCCTGACCTCCCTCGTCCTCGGACAGCTGCGTCGGCGTCCGGCCGCCTTCGCCGGAACGGCGGTCGCCCTGCTGCTCGCCATCGCCGCGGTCACCCTGTTCGGCTCCCTGTTCGCCGCCGAGCTCGCCACCCCGGCGGCCGTCCGGAAGGCGGCCGCCGGACCGGGGCTGATGGTGATCGCGGGGGCGTTCGGCGAGATCGCCGTCCTGGTCGCGTTTTTCGTCGTGGTCAACGCGCTGGGTTTCGCGCTCCGTCAGCAGCACCGTGAACTGGCGTTGCTGCGCACGGTCGCGGCGACACCCCGGCAGACCCGGCGGCTGGTGCGCGGCGAGGTCCTCGTCACCACCCTGCTGGTGGCGGTGCCGGGCTGGGCGCTCGGCGCGGTGGCGGCCCGGTGGTTCCTCGCCGCGCTCCAGCGGCGCGGCATGGCGTCGTCGGCCGTCCGGGTGCCGGGGACACCGGTGCCGATGCTGGTCGCCCTCGGCGTCGTGCTGCTCGTCGGGCTGGCGGCCTCCGCCGTGGCGGCCCGGCGGATCTCCCGGATCGCGCCCGCGGCGGCGCTGACCGCGAGTTCGACCGAGCACGCGCGGACCGGTGCGCTGCGGCTGCTCGCCGGGACCGGCGCGCTGGTGGGCGGTGTCCTGCTGCTGCGGCTGTCGGCGACGCGGCCGGCCGACCAGGTGGACAAGGCGGGGCAGGCCGCGCTGCTCGCCTCGCTGGTGCTGCTGGTCGCGGTCGCCCTGGCGGGACCGTTCGCGGCACGGGTCCTGGCGGCCGTCCTGGGTGGGCCGCTCCGGGTGCTGGCGCCCGGAGCGGGCTGGCTGGCCGACGCCAATCTCCGCGGTTACGCACGGCGGCTGTCGTCCGCGGTGGTACCGGTCGCACTGCTGGTGGGGCTGTCGGGCACCATGTCGATCATGACATTCACCGCCGGGCGGGCCACAGCGGCAGCGGGGGGTTCCGCCTCCTCCGTGACCTCCGCCACCGACATCTGGCTGCGGCAGGCCGAGCTGGGGATGCTGGTCTGCTTCGCCACGGTCTCCGTCGTCAACACTCTGGTCGCCGTGACGGCCGACCGGCGCCGGGAGTTCGCCCTGCTGCGCCTGGTGGGCGCCACCCGGCCGCAGCTGCTGCGGATGCTCTCGGCGGAGGCGGCGCTGACCACCGCGGTGGGCGTCCTCCTCGGCGCGGCGGTCGCGGGCGCCGCGGCCTCGGCGTTCAGCGCCGCGGTGACGGGTTCGGCGGTGCCGCCGGTGCCGGTGGGGACCTGCGGGTGGATCGTGGCGGGCGCGGCGGCGCTGGTCCTGCCGGGCATCCTGGTCACCGGCCGCTGGGCGGTCGGCGGACCGGCTGCGGAGCTGGTGGGCGGCGGCCGTGACTGAACGTGCCGACGGCGCGGGCGGCAGTACGGCGGGCTGCACGACCGACGGCACGGGCCGGGGTGCCGCGCCCGGGTGGCGGCGCCACCTCGCCGTCCGGGGCGGGGACTGGGCCTTCGCGATCCTCGGGCTGCCGGTCGCGCTGCTCGGCGGGCTCTACGCGATCGCGGTCCTGTACGCGGGAGTCCTGCTCTCGCTGACGGTGGTCGGCCTGCCGTTCGTCGTCCTCGCGCTGCTGGGCGTGCGCAGGCTCGGCGCACCGCAGCGGTGGCTGGTGGGCCGGCTGCTCGGCGAACGGATCGAGCCGCCGGCCCCGCTGCCCCGCCCGGCGGGGGTACTGGCCCGGGGCCGGGTGGTGCTCACCGATCCGGTCGCCTGGCGGGTGCTGCTCCACCTGGTGCTGCGCCTGCCGTTGGGCGTTCTCGGACTCGCGGCCGCCGTGCTGCTTCCGCTCGGCGGCGGGTGGCTGGTCGGCTTCCCGCTCTGGGTCCGGCTGCTGGAACCCGGCCCCCGGGCGACCGGCTGGCCGGAGTTCGTCGCCGTGCCCCTGGGCCTGGTGCTGCTGGCCTCGGCGCCGGGCGCGGTCCGGGCCCTGAGCGGGGTGAACCGGCGGCTGGCCCGGGTCCTGCTCGGACCGGTCCGGGCGCAGCAGCGCGTACGACAGTTGGAGAACGCCCGCACCGGGCTGATCGCGGCGAACACCGACCGGCTCCGCGGGCTGGAGCGCGATCTGCACGACGGCACGCAGGCGCGGCTGGTCGCGCTGGCGATCACGCTCGCGCTCGCCGAGGACGCGCTCGGCCCCGTCCGTCTGCCCGCGGACCCGGCCCCCGGGCCCGGCACACCCGCGGACACCGACCGGCTGCGCGCCCTCGTCACCCGGGCCCGCGGGCAGACGGACGACACCATCGCCGAACTCCGGCTGCTCACCCGGGGCATCCATCCGGTGACGCCGGAGGGCGGCCTCGGCGAGGCCCTGCCCGGTCTCACCGCGACCTGCCCCGTACCGGTCGACATTCGCCTGGACCTGCGGCAACGGCCGGAGCCGGCCATCGAACAGGCGGTCTACTACTGTGCCGCCGAGCTGCTCACCAACATCGCCAAGCACAGCGGCGGCCGCTCCGCCGAACTCGCGGTGCGCGCGGCCGACGGCCGGGTCCGGTTGCTGGTGCGCGACGACGGCCGGGGCGGGGCGGTGCCCGGGAGCGGGAGCGGCCTGGCCGGTCTGGCCGAGCGGCTGGCGGCGGTGGACGGGGTGCTGCGGGTGGACAGCCCGCCCGGCGGGCCCACCACGGTCACGGCCGAGCTCCCGGCGGCCCTGTGAGGTGTCGTCACCCCTCCTGGTCGGCGAGGTACGCGAGCACGGCCTTCACCCGCCGGTTGTCCACGTCCGTCGCGGGCAGGTCGAACTTGGTGAAGACGGCGGCCACGTGCTTCTCCACCGCCCGCTCGGACACCACCAGCAGCGTGGCGATCGAGCGGTTGGAGTGGCCCTGCGCCATCAGCTCCAGCACCTCGCGCTCGCGCGGCGTGAGGGTGTCCACCAGGCGCCGCCGCGCGCCGCGCATCAGCCGGGTGACCACCTCCGGGTCGAGCGCCGTCCCGCCGTCGGCGACGCGGTGCAGCGCGTCCATGAACTCCGAGGTCCGGGCGACGCGTTCCTTCAGCAGATAGCCGATTCCCGCGGCGCCGCCGGCCAGCAGCCGGGCCGCCCAGGCCGTCTCGACGTGCTGGGAGAACACCAGGATGCCCGTCCCCGGGTCGGTCGAACGGATCTCGACGGCGGCCCGGATCCCCTCGTCGGTGTGGGTGGGCGGCATCCGGATGTCCACCACGGCGACGTCCGGCCGGTGCTCGGCCACCGCGGCGAGCAGCTCGGGCGCCGTCCCGGCCGTGGCCACCACCTCGCACCCCCGCGCGCCGAGCAGCTCGACCATGCCGTCCCGGAGGATGACGGAGTCCTCGGCCAGTACCACGCGCAACCGCTTGTCGATCATGACGCCATTATCGGGTCCGCCGGATCCGGCCCGGGAGCCGCAGGTGGGCGGGCCGGACCGCGCTCGGGCGGGCCCGGGCCCGGGCCGATCCGCGCTCGGGCGGGCCCGGGCCCGGGCCGATCCGCGCTCGGGCGGGTTCGGGATACTGCCGGGATGACAAACGAACTGACGGCCCGGCCGGAGACGGTGGCGGACGGGGACGGGGAGCGTCGGGCGCTGCGGCGGGATGTGTCGGGGCCGGCGCTGCTGGCGGGCCTGGTGTGCGTCGCGGTGTCGTTCTCCGGTCCCCTGGTGGTGGTGCTCGCGGCGGCCGCCGCCGGGCGGCTGGACACGGCGCAGACCGCCTCCTGGATCTGGGCGGTGGCGATCGGCAGCGGGGTGAGCGGCTTCGCGCTGAGCTGGTGGACGCGGACGCCGGTGGTCACCGCCTGGTCGACGCCCGGGGCCGCGCTGCTGGTGACCAGCCTGGGCGACTACCCGTACCGGGAGGCGATCGGGGCGTTCCTGGTGAGTGCGGTGACGGTGACGCTGTTCGGGGTGACCGGGTGGTTCGGGCGGCTGATCGCCGCGGTGCCGGTGGGGATCGTGAACGCGATGCTGGCGGGCATCCTGTTCTCCTTCGGCGCCGGGATCTTCGGTGCCGTGCACAGCGCGCCGACGCTGGTGGTCGGTGCCTTCGCGGCGTTCCTGATGGCCAAGCGGTTCGCGCCCCGGTACGCCGTGCCGGTGGCGCTGCTGGCCGGCGGGGTGCTGGCGGCGCTGACGGTCGGGCTGCCGCTGCGCCTGGGTTCGGGCGGGCCGACGGTGCCGGTGCTGACGGCGCCGGCGTTCTCCTGGTCGGCCCTGGTCGGTCTGGCGCTGCCGCTGACGATCGTGACCCTGGCCTCGCAGAACGCGCCGGGTCTCGGGGTGATGCGGGCCTTCGGCTACCGGGCGGACGACCGGCTGCTGATCGGTTCGACCGGCGCGATATCGGTGCTGATGACGCCGTTCGGCTCGCCGGGGGTCAATCTGGCCGCGATCACGGCGGCGATCTGCTCGGGCCCGGAGGCGCACCCGGATCCGCGCCGCCGGTATGTGGCGGCGATGTCCTCGGGTGCGCTGTACGTGCTCGTGGGCAGTTTCGGCGGGGTGCTGGTGAGTCTGTTCACCGGGCTGCCGAAGGAACTGATCGCGGTGATCGCCGGGGTCGCGCTGCTGGCCTCCCTGCAGGGCAGCCTGGCGGCGGCGGTCGCCGAGGAGCGCGGGCGGGACGCGGCGATGGTGACGTTCCTGGCGAGCGCCTCGGGGATGAGCCTGTTCGGTATCGGCTCGGCGTTCTGGGGGCTGGTGTTCGGGCTCGGCACCCACCTGGTCCTGGACGCCCGGCGGGACGGCGGGCAGCGGTAGCGGTAGCGGCAGCGGCGGGCAGCGGTAGCGGCAGCCAGCGGAAAGCACCGCGGCAGCGGAGTGCGCGGCACGGGAGGGGCGTGCACGAATCGTTCCGCTCCCCGGGAGGCGCCCAGGTCGGGGCGGGTCCCAGGTACCGCGGCCGTGCGCCGAGGTCCCGCCCGGCCGGGCGGGACCGGCCCGAAGCGGTCGAAACCGGCGTGCGAGAGCACTGACACGAGCCGGGCGCGACACCGGGCGCCACCTGCCCGGCCTTGGCAGGGATCACCGCGACGGCGGACGCTCTGTGCACAGCCGATCATCGGCTGATCCCACTCACAGTCAGCCCCGGGAGGGCACCCATGTCGTTCTCGCGCACCCGCATCGCCGCCGTCGCCCTGCTCGTCGCCGGCGCCACCGCCCTGGCCGTCCCCGCCCAGGCGGCCGGCGGCAACCGGGCGCTCAGCCGGTTCGACGACGGCAGCTTCGAGACGCCCAAGGCCCCCGCGAACTCCTACATCCCGCTGACCGCCGGTCAGACCATCGGCCCGTGGAGCGTCGCGAGCGGCAGCGTCGACCTGATCGGCGCCGGCTTCTGGCAGGCCGCCGAGGGCGACCAGTCGGTGGACCTCAACGGCTCCAACGCCGGCACCGTCACCCAGAGCTTCACCACCGTCCCGGGCACCACCTACTCGGTCACCTACTCCCTGGCCGGCAACCCGGCGGGCGCGCCGGCCCTGAAGACCGGCCGGGCGCTGGTCGACGGCCAGAACTTCCAGGACTTCTCCTTCGACGTCACCGGCCGGACGTTCGCCGCCATGGGCTACGTGGGCCGTCAGTTCACCTTCGTCGCGCAGGGCGCGTCGACCACCCTGGGCTTCACCAGCACCGTCGGCGGGGCGTACGGGCCGGTCGTCGACAACGTGCAGGTGAAGGAGTGCAAGCCCTGTTGCGGCTGACCGGGCCGCTCCACGAGCGCGGGGGCCCGGTGGTGCGGCCGCACCACCGGGCCCCCACACGTTCAGCGGGTGCAGCTGATCGCGGCGTTCGCCCCGTAGTAGCCGGGGGCGAGCCGGTAGGACTCGGCGAACAGCAGCACGCACTGCTCGTTGAGGAAGCCGCTGAGCAGCGCACTGTGGCGAGCCTGCGTCTCGGCCTCGCGCTTCGCCTTCTTGGGGCTGTTCTCGTAGGCGGAGCCCGTGAACCTCTGCGTCTCCTGCGCGACGGCCGCCGTGACCGCGCCGGTGCGGGTGCCGGTGGCGGTGGCGGTGGCGGTGGCGGTGGCGGTGGTGGCGGTGGTGGCGGTGGTGCCGGTGGTGCCGGTGGTGCCGGTGGTGCCGGTGGTGCCGGTGGTGCCGGTGGTGGCCTGTGCGGCGGTCGGCACGAGCGCCGCCAGACCCGCGAGGACGAGCGCGGCCGCGCCCCGGACGAACATCGACGTCATCTCAGTGGTCCTACTTTCCTTCTCGGTGGACATCGGGGGTGGGTCAGCGCTGGCAGAACACCTCGGCGACCACCGAGTACGCACCGGTGCCGGTCGGCTTGATGTCGGTGCCGCGCAGGTAGCACTGGCTCCGCAGCCAGCCGGCCCGCTGCGCCTTCGCGAAGGCCGCTTCGGCCGCGCTGGACACCGCCGCGGACTGCGTGTAGCCGTAGCCGTTGGCCGTGAAGGACGCCGACTCGGTCGCGGCGGTCGCGGAGACCCCGGCGGGGGCCGCGGGGGTGGCCTCGGCGGCGGCGACACCGCCGAGCAGGCAGGCCGAGGCCGCGACCGCCACGACGGTGGCGCGCAGACGGAGCGAGGAAGAACGGCTCACGGGAACTCCTCCAGAGCGGATCCGATGGTCACGACACCGACCCCGCGCCCCGGACGATCGCCGGGGCGGAGTCGGCAACATCAGTCTCCGTGTACGGAGTTCGGCCGGACAAAGCCCTTCGAGCACCGTCGAATACGGACTCCGGACGCCCGGCCGGGAAGCGCCCTCAGGGGGCGGCGAACAGCCCGGGGAAGGAGGAGGCCAGCCACGGCCGGCGGCCCCAGGCCAGCACCTGGCCCCGGCGGAGCGCGTCGGTGGCGGTGAAGCGGCCCAGCGCGATGAGGAGGAACGCCACCGGTTCGGTGAGGATGGTGCAGTCCGGACGGCGCGGCGGCTCCTGGCTCACCACGGCCGCACCGTCCGTGAAGGTGACCGCGAAACCGTCCAGGCCCCGCACCCGCAAGCGGTAGCAGGCGCTGTGGCCGGCCGCCGCCTGGGAGTCCACCACCAGCGGCATGGCCGTCCGCAGGAAGGGCATCGTCAGCCCGACCCGCCGCCGGTCGATCGGGTGCGGCCGCCCCAGCGCGACGGCGATGTCGTAGAGGTGGCCCAGCATGTGGGTCAGCAGGTAGGCGCCGAGCGTGTCCAGGTCCATGCCGCCCAGCGGGGTCAGCACCGGTTCCCCGCCGCCGCGCGGGCCGGCCGCCGCGGTGAACCGCCGGGCCTGCCGGGCGATCTCCGCGCCGAGCACGGCCGGGTCCCGCTCCGGCCGCTCGGCCAGCGAGGCCGCGTTGGCCGCCGCCAGCGAGCCGGGGGTGCCGTCCCCGTACGGCCGGTCCGCGCCGGCCGCGAGTTCCGCCATCAGCTCGTTGGCCATCGCCAGGTGCGCGGCCGCCTCGGCGACCGTCCACTCCGCGCCGGGTATCGGGGTCGCGCCGCGGCAGTCGGCGAGCAGGGCGACGGCCGCGTCACCGACCTCGGTGACCGCGTCGAACAGCGCGCCGCGCCCGGCGCCGGGCCCCTGCGCGGGGAACGGGAGGGTCATGGTGGAGAACCATGGCCGACTCCCCCGTCCCTGTCCAGACCCGCGCCGCAGGCCGGGCCGCACCGCGAAGTACCTCAGGCTCACGGCAGGGCGAGGCGCAGCCGCTCGCTGACGGCGTGCATCGTCCGCTCGTCGAGCCGCTTCTCCTGCACCTCGACGTCGTAGAGGCCGGGGCGGATCGTGGTCACGAAGTCCGCCAGGACGTGACCGGCAACGTCGTCCACCGTGCACCCCTGGTGCGCACCGATGGAGACGGCCGTCGGCCACTCGTCCGAGCCGGTGCCGATCTGGGCGACGACGACGGTGTCCAGGACGGCGTTGCGGGTGTCGTTGGAGATCACCACCCACATCCCGCCCATGCCGTCGCGCCCGACGACGATCACGTCCCCGCGTCGCAGCGAGGTCACAGCGTCCCCTCCATGGCGCTGACGGCGAAGTAGGTGGCCCGGTCGGCGAGCGCCGTCTCCTCGGCGCGCCCGAGCGTTCGGCTCATGTGGCGGTAGCCCGCCTCCAGGGTGACGGCCAGGGCCCGGTCGAGGGCGGCGATGTGGACGAAGCGCTTGACCGGGAGTCCGGCGGCGGCCGCCGCCCGCCGGATCCGGGTCAGCTCGGCCTCCGTGAAGGAGACGTTCAAGGCTGGCATGGCCATGACGGTACCGGCATCCGGTACCGGCGGCCAGGTGCCGTCGGCGCCTGCGGCGGGGCCCGCCCGGGTGTCAAGACACGGCGGCCGGTCCCCGACCCGGCCCGTGCCGGACATACCCGCCGTCCGGGCCCTCTTGACATCCCCGCCGGAGGTCGGCGGCTGCTCTCCTTGTGGAGGCACCACGGCCAGGCGCTTTCCTCACACCCGACAGGAGAACAGCCATGCCCATCCCCTACGCCCGCCAGGCACTGACCGCCCTCGCGACAGGGGCGGCCCTCGTCGGCGCCAGCCTCACCGCCGCCGGACCGGCGTCCGCGGCCACCGAGCGGGCCGACTACCAGGTCGCCTGCGCGACCAGCAACTACCACTGGTGCGACGCGGTGAGCGCCAACGGCGAGTACGCGCAGATGAACGTGTACTGGGGCAGCGACGGCCACGAGTACATCGACGCGTTCTTCAACACCAACCACTACGGCCAGAACCTGTGGATCCTGACCTGGAACGGAAGCGGCTGGGACTGGGCCGGCGTCCCCGCCACCTACGACCGGCACGACGGCTTCTGGATGGCCGTCGACAACGGACGCTCCGACGCCGGCAAGACCATCAAGCTCGCCATCTACAACTGGGACACCGGCGGCTACATCTACACCAACGCGCACTGACCGCCTTCCGGAACGCGGCCCGCGCGCGCCGGCGCGGGCCGCATCGCCTCATTCCCCGGACGGAAGCGGAGGGCCGGGCCGGCTCCGCGGACGGCGGTCGAGGACGCGCAGGCGCAGCCGGTACGGCCGCAGGACGGTGGTCAGGCGCATCGGGCGGTCGTCGGAGCGGCGGCGGCCGGGCACCGCGACGGGGCGCCGACGCCCCAGCAGGGTGGCCAGCGCGATGGCGGCCTCGGTGCGGGCGAAGTCCGCGCCCAGGCACTGGCGCGGGCCGTTGGCGAAGCCGGCGAACGCCCAGCGCGGCAGCGCGGCGGCCCGCTCGGGCAGCCAGCGGTCCGGGTCGAAGCGGGCCGGGTCGGCGAAGATCCCGGAATGGTGGTGGGCGACGTACGGGCTCAGCACCACCTGGGTGCCGCGCGGCAGGGTACGGCCGCCGAGCTCGGTGGTCCGGGTGCAGGTGCGCAGCAGGACCCAGCCCGGCGGGTGGAGCCGCAGGGCCTCGGTCAGCACCCGCTCGGTGTACGGCAGTCGGGGCAGGTCGCTCCACCGGGCGGGTCGGCCGGCCGGCAGTGCCTCGTCGAGCTCGCGGTACAGGGCGGCGAGGACGTCGGGGTGGGCCGTCAGCAGGCGCAGGGTCCAGGAGAGCTGGGAGGCGGTGGTCTCGGTGCCGGCGAGCAGCATGGCGACGACCTGGTCGTGCAGTTCGGCGTCGGACAGGGCCGTGCCGTCCTCGTCGCGGGCGGCGACCAGGCCCGCCAGCAGGCCGGTGCGGTCGGCGCCGTGCGCCCGGTGGTCGCGCACCAGCTCGGTGACGGTGCTCCGCAGGGTGCGCACGGCCGCGCGGTAGCGGGGGCCGGCGGGCAGTCGGACCACCCGTCGCAGTGCTCCGGCGAACGCGGTCTCGAACGCCCGCTGGAGGCGGCCGGCCAGGACGTCCGGCACCTCGGTGCCGAGCAGGGTGCGCGTCACCACCCGGAGGGTGAAGCGGTAGCAGGACGGGAAGACGTCCACCACCTCGCCGGGCCGCCAGGAGTCGGCGAGCAGCGCCGCCTCCCGGGTCATCACCTCCGCGTACGCGGCGACCCGGTCGGGCCGGAACTCCGGTTGCAGCATCCGGCGTTGGCGCCGGTGGTCGGCGTGGGCGCAGGTCGCCACCCCGTTGCCGAGGATCTCCCGGAAGCGCCCGTAGATCGGGCCGCCCTTGTCGAAGGTGCGGTCGTCGGCGTAGACCTGCCGCAGCAGCTCCGGGTGGCAGGGCACCACCAGCCGGTTCGGCCCCAGCCGCAGGTCCACCAGGTCGCCGTGCCGGTGCAGCCCGGCCAGCAGGGCGGCCGGATCTCGCACCAGCGCGGGCAGGTGCCCGAGCAGCGGCACCGCCCCGGGCAGGCTCGCGTGGACGTAGGCGGGGGGCGCGGCATCCCGCGCGGACGAGGACACGTACAGCAGCGTAGACACGGCAGGGGGCGGGCGGCAGTACCCGGGCGTCCGCCGCGCCCGGGTACGGCCCGGCCTTGAGGGCGGGGCGGGGGGGGGGTCAGGCGCCGGTCGCGGCGGAGGCTGCGACGGTGGCCGCGGTGGTGGCGGCCAGGATCGCGACCTGGGTGGCGCGGATCGTCTCCTGGACGGCGTCCGCCGCCCACTGGCCCTCGGCGAGGGCGGCCATCCTCGGCTCGACGCGCTTGCCCGGCTCACCGGGGAAGGCCAGCCGGTACAGGCGCGCGCCGTGCAGGAGGCCGATCAGCCCGGCGGTCCGCGCGTCCGGCTCGGCGTCGTTCAGCACGACGTCGTTCAGCCGCTCGCGCAGCTCGCGCTCGACCGTGCCGTCCGCCTCCGGGAAGCGGCGGACCGGGAAGAGTCCGAGTATCCGGTGCCGTTCCTCGGTGACGATGCCGCGCCCGCGCAGGCTCTCCAGGGCGGCCCCGACGCTCTTGGCCTGGTCCTTCCTCAGCCAGGCCGCCACCGTCGCGGACCTGGTGCTCCCGGCCCAGGCCGCGAGCGACTCCAGGCAGCCGTCCAGCAGCGGGTCGCCGGTCGACGCGGTGTCGACCACCTCCACCCGGCCGCCTTCGACGCGGATGCGCTCGGCGAGCGCCAGCTCCAGCAGCAGACCGCCGGCGACGATCCAGCCGACCGCCCAGCGGTCCTTGGCCTGACCGCTGTCGTCGTCCAAGGACAGCAGCATGATCTCTTCGGCCAGCGTGACGTGCATGGTCAACCCCCGTGATCAAGGTACGAACGCCCGGCGCCGGGGACGGTGGCCTCCGGCCGGGACGATCGAACGATCGAGTGATGATAGATCATTTCGATCGGAAAGACCTCAGACGGGTCGAACCGGGCGGGCGGCGAGCAGGTCGTCGAGGCCGACGATCCGGTAGCCGCGCCGGCGCAGGCCGGTGATCACCTCGGGCAGCGCGGCGACGGTCTGCGAACGGTCGCCGCCGCCGTCGTGCATCAGCACCACCGAGCCCGGACCGACCGCGTCCAGCACCCGCTCCGCGACGACCCCGGGGCCGGGCCGGGACCAGTCCTTCGCGTCGACGTCCCACAGCACCGTGGTGAGGCCCGACCCGGCGACCGCCGTGAGGAGTTCCGGGCTGCGGCCGCCGTACGGGGGGCGCAGCCAGCGCGGCGGGCGGGTGCTCCCGCAGGCGCTGGCGAGGGCGTCGGCGGTGAAGCCGAGCTGCTCGCGGAGCCCGATCGGGCCGAGGTCCGGCAGATAGGCATGGGACCAGCTGTGGTTGCCCAGGGTGTGGCCCTCGGCGGCGATCCGGCGGACCACCCCGGGGTGGGCCAGGGCGTGCAGGCCGATGCAGAAGAACGTGGCGGGGGCGTCGTACCGGGCGAGCACGTCCAGCACCTGCGGGGTGTACTCCGGGTGCGGGCCGTCGTCGAAGGTCAGCGCCACCAGCGGGTCGGCTCCTCCGCCTCCCGCCAACAGCAGCCCGCGTCCGGCGAGTTCGCGCTCGACCGGTCCGCTGGCCGCCTCCGCGGCGGCGATCCCGTCCTCGCGGCCGGCCATGGTCCAGCCGTCCGGCGGCAGCGCCGTCAGCGCCTCGGGGCGGGAGCGGCCGAGCGCGGCCAGGGAGCGCGCCGTCGTCCGACCGTCGCTCAGCAGCGGCGGGTCGGCCCGGAGTACGGGTATGCCGAGGGCCGCGAGCGGGGCGTCCATGATGCCGTTGGAGCTGTCGAGGACCACCGCGAAGCCGTCCGGCGACTCCCCCGCCAGCTCGGCCAGCCGCGCCAACGGCCTTTCCAGACCGCAGTGTTCGTACACCTCGTCCACCGCGCCCACCCCGGACGGCCCGTCCTCGACGCCCGCCACGGCGATCCGGTAACCCTCACGCGTCAGACCCACACCTGCGAACCGCACTGTGCTGCGCCTCCCTTGGACCGTTCGAGACCGGCGGGACTGCTGCGCGTCGGCTGCGGGCGGCTGCGCACGGCCGCCGCCGACGGCGGGCAGGCCAGATCATACGGACGCCGGGCCTCCGCGACGACAGGTACGGCAGGCAGCTTCCGGCCGAGGGGGCGGAGGTCGGAAGCGGAGTCCGGGGGGCGAAGGCCGGGGACGGAGTCCGAGGGCCGGGAAAACGGAAGGACGGGCGCCGGTTAGGGTCGGAGCCATGTCTACCGCTGCCCACACCCTGCGCCCCGCCACCCGCCGCGACCTGCCCGCGATCCTGGCCCTGCTGGCGGACGAGGACCGGGTGGTGGACCCGGCCACCGTCGTGGTGACGGAGGCGTACGAGCGCGCCTTCCACGCGATCGACACCGACCCGCGCAACGAGCTGCTCGTCCTGGCGGACGCGGACGCAGACGCAGACGCGGACGGCACCGTGGTCGGCTGCCTCCAGGCGACCTACATCCCGGGCCTCGGCAAGGGCGGCGCCGAGCGCGCACTGCTCGAAGCGGTGCGGATCCGCGCGGACCGGCGCGGGGGCGGCCTCGGCCGCATCCTGATGGCGCTCGCGATCGACAGGGCCCGTTCGCGCGACTGCGCGCTGGTCCAGCTGACCAGCAACAAGCAGCGCGAAGCCGCGCACCGCTTCTACGCCGGACTGGGCTTCGTCCGCAGTCACGACGGGTTCAAGCTCGCGCTCTGAGGCCGGTGTTCCGTGCACAGGGGGAAGCCGACCGGCGGGGAAGCGGCAGCGGAGCGGCCGGTTCCGGCCAGGCCGGGGGTGGGGCGGGGC
>NZ_LGDO01000039.1:0-27109 GCF_001279805.1 Streptomyces sp. XY431 | reverse complement strand
AGCGAGGGGTGGGTGGGGGCGCGTACCCTTTGAGGTGTAAGAGTCCGGACAGTGGCGGGAAATCGCCGCCGCCGCGGACGGGGACCACTGACGAAGGACTGAGCGACCCTGGCACGCCGTACGCCCGACGGTCCGCCGCCCGCGCCGACGGTGCAGCGGATTCGTCTCCGCTACACCAAGCGCGGCCGGCTCCGCTTCACCAGCCACCGCGACTTCCAGCGCGCCTTCGAGCGCGCCCTGCGCCGGTCGGTGGTGCCGATGGCCTACTCGGCCGGCTTCACCCCGCACCCCAAGGTGTCCTATGCCAATGCCGCGCCGACCGGTGTGGCCAGTGAGGCGGAGTACCTGGAGATCGGCCTCGCGGCCCACCGGGACCCGGAGGCGCTGCGCGTCCAACTGGACGAGTCGCTGCCCGAGGGACTGGACGTGATCGACGCGGTCGAGGTGCGGACGCCGAACTTCGTGGAGCGCCTGGAGGCCTCCGAGTGGCGGGTGCGGCTCGACGGCGTCGAGCCGCAGGAGGCGGCCCGTGCGGTCGCCCTTTTCCTCGCCCAGGAGCGGGTCGAGGTCGAACGCCTTACCAAGAACGGTCTGCGGGTCTTCGACGCGCGCGGGGCGGTGGCGGCTCTTGAGCTCCTCCCGTCGCAGGTCGACGGCGGTGCGGACACGGAGGGCGAAGAGACCCGCGATGTTCGGACCGGGCGTCCCTGTGCGATACTGCGCCTGGTAGTACGACACGCCACACCCGCCGTACGACCCGACGACGTGTTGTCCGGTCTCCGTGCGACGGCCGACCTGGCGCCGCCGGTCCCCGCAGAGGTGACCAGGCTGGCGCAGGGGCCGCTCGACGAGGGGACCGGCACGGTGACCGACCCGTTGGCGCTCGACCGCGCCGCGGCCCAGGCCGGCCCTCTGGCGGCCGGCGAGCCGCGCGCAACCGCGTCCGCCTAGCGGGCGGAGGCCGGGTTCAGTTCCCCACTGGATCCGCTGGTCCTCCAGGCCCCCGCTGCTCCCCAGGGGAGCGAGCGTCGTCGAAGCACAGGCCGGCCTCTTGCGGCCCGCCGACCCCGATGGTCGGTGGGCCCGAGGCCCCCGTCCGGGAGCCACCCGGGGTTGGGGGACGGCGCAGCTTGGGAAAACCTCAGAAGACTGGTCAGACCAGAAGACTTTCGACACCCCGCCGAGGGCGGGGCGCCGAGCGAGACTACGAGCCCCTGTGCGGACTCGCGTCCGCGCGGCGGCACCGTGAGAGGGTCCGGGCCGAGCATCGTCGTGATGCCGGCCGGCCACCGGTGCCGTGCCGTGCCCGGATGCGGAGCCCGGGGGCCTGACGGGAGATCCACCCGCATGCTCGATAACACCGATCCGCAGCAGCCTGCGGCAACGGAACCGAACGACACCGCCGCGACCGGCGGCGACAGCGCGTCCGCCGCGCCGCCGCGCCGGCGTCGCCGCGCCGTGTCCCGCCCGGCCGGAGCGCCGCAGGGCGCTGCTGCCGAGGCCGCCGAGACGGTCGTCCCGGCCGAGGCCGAGGCCACCCGTCCGGTCGAGGCGCCGGTCGCCGAGGCCGCCGCCGAGCCGGCGGCGGAGAAGCCGGTCCGGGCCCGCCGCACCCGTAAGCGGGCCGAGGCGCCCGCCGGAGCGCCCGAGGACTCCTCGATCGTGGTCAGCGCGCCGGAGGCCGAGCCGGCCCCGGTCGCCGCCGCGAAGGCGGAGAAGGCCCCCAAGGCGGAGAAGGCCGGGAAGACCGAGGCGGAGCCGGCGGAGAAGCCCGCGCGGGCCCGTCGGAGCCGTAAGAAGGCCGAGCCCGAGGCCGCCCCCGTGGTCGAGGCGCCCGCCGCCGCGGCGGAGCCGGTGGCCGTCGAGGCCCCCGCCGTCGTGGAGGAGCCGGCCGCCCCGGCGCGCCGTCCCCGCCGCCGCCGGGTGGTCGAGGCCGCCCCCGTGGTGGTCGAGGAGCCGGTGGCCGAGGAGGCCGAGGTCGAGGAGCCCGTGGCCGAGGAGGCCCCGGTCGAGGAGCCGGTCGCCCCGGCGCCGGTCGTCGAGGCCGCCGAGCCGCCGCAGCGGGTGCGCCGTCGCGCGGTCCGCCCGTCCACCGCGATCTTCCAGGCCCCGGTCTTCCAGGAGCCCGCCCCCTTCACCGCCCCGACCGCTCCGGCGGCCCAGGCGGCCCCGGCCGGCCAGGCCATCCCGGCCACCCAGGCCGCCCCCGCCGCCGCGCAGCCGGCCGCCGTCGAGGCGCAGTCCGCCCCGGCCGCGCCGCAGCGCGAGGAGGAGGAGTTCGAGTACAGCGGTGTCGGCCGCCGTCGCCGCGTCCGCACCTCGGTGCGGGTGCAGACCCCGGCCCGGGGGAGGCGCGGTGCCGCCGTGGAGCGGGTCGAGGCCCCTGCCGCGAAGGCTCCCGTAGCCAAGGCCCCGGCCGCCGCCAAGGCCCCCGTCGTGGTCGAGGCGCCCGCCGCCGTGGAGGCCCCGGCCGTCGCCGCCCCCGCCACCGGCCCCGAGGCCGAGGACGAGTGGGAGGACGGCCGTCCGTCGCGCCGTCGCCGTCGGGGCGGCCGCCGCCGCCGTCGCGGTGAGGCCGAGGAGGGCGAGGCCGAGGCCCCCGAGACCGAGCAGCCCGCCGTCGAGGAGCCGGCCGTCGCGGCCGCCGACGAGGATGACGAGGACGACGACGACCTGGCCGCCGGCCTGTCCTCCTCGCGCCGTCGCCGTCGCCGTCGCCGCCGCAGCGGTGAGGCCGGCGCCGTGGAGGTCGCCGAGACCACCGAGGACGGCGTCCGCACGGTGGTGAAGGTGCGCGAGCCGCGCCGCCGCTCCACCGAGCCGTCCTTCGACCCGGACGAGGTGCAGTCCATCAAGGGCTCCACCCGCCTGGAGGCCAAGAAGCAGCGCCGCCGCGAGGGCCGCGAGCTGGGCCGCCGCCGGGTGCCGATCATCACCGAGGCCGAGTTCCTGGCCCGCCGCGAGTCGGTCGAGCGCGTCATGGTGGTGCGCCAGAACGGCCAGCGCACCCAGATCGGCGTCCTCGAGGACGGCGTGCTCGTCGAGCACTACGTCAACAAGGAGCAGGCCACCTCGTACGTCGGCAACGTCTACCTGGGCAAGGTCCAGAACGTGCTGCCGTCGATGGAGGCCGCGTTCGTCGACATCGGCAAGGGCCGCAACGCGGTCCTGTACGCCGGTGAGGTCAACTTCGGCGCGCTGGGCGGCCACGGCGGCCCGCGTCGGATCGAGTCGGTGCTGAAGTCCGGCCAGTCCGTGCTGGTCCAGGTCTCCAAGGACCCGATCGGCCACAAGGGCGCCCGCCTGACCAGCCAGATCTCGCTGCCCGGCCGCTACCTGGTCTACGTGCCCGAGGGCTCGATGACCGGCATCTCCCGCAAGCTGCCGGAGAACGAGCGCGCCCGGCTGAAGCAGATCCTCAAGAAGATCGTCCCGGACGACGCGGGCGTCATCGTGCGCACCGCCGCCGAGGGCGCCTCCGAGGAGGAGCTGACCCGCGACGTCCAGCGCCTCCAGCAGCAGTGGGAGGACATCCGGAAGAAGGCCGCCTCCGGCAACGCCCCGGCGCTGCTGTACGGCGAGCCGGACATGACCGTCCGGGTCGTCCGCGACATCTTCAACGAGGACTTCACCAAGGTCATCGTCTCCGGCAACGAGGCGTGGAGCACCATCCACGACTACGTCGCCAACGTGGCCCCGGACCTCGCCGGCCGGCTCCAGCGGTGGACCTCCGAGGTGGACGTCTTCGCCACCTACCGGATCGACGAGCAGCTGATGAAGGCGCTGGACCGCAAGGTCTGGCTGCCCAGCGGCGGTTCGCTGGTGATCGACCGCACCGAGGCGATGATCGTCGTCGACGTCAACACCGGGAAGTTCGTCGGCCAGGGCGGCAACCTGGAGGAGACGGTCACCCGGAACAACATCGAGGCGGCCGAGGAGATCGTGCGCCAGCTGCGGCTGCGTGACCTCGGCGGCATCATCGTGATCGACTTCATCGACATGGTCCTGGAGTCCAACCGCGACCTGGTGCTGCGCCGTCTGCTGGAGTGCCTGGGCCGGGACCGGACCAAGCACCAGGTGGCGGAGGTCACTTCGCTGGGCCTGGTCCAGATGACCCGCAAGCGGGTCGGCCAGGGCCTGCTGGAGTCCTTCTCCGAGCCCTGCGTGCACTGCAACGGCCGCGGCGTGATCGTCCACATGGAGCAGCCGAGCGCCCACACCCACACCGGTGGCGGCACGGCCGCCGTCGAGGCGGGCGCGGGCAGCGGCAAGCGCCGGCGCCGGGGCAAGGGCGGCGCCGGGACCGAGGAGTCGCAGGTCGTCGAGGCGGCCGAGGCTGCTTCGGTCGAGGAGGCCGACGAGGAGTTCGAGATCGTCGAGTCCGCGCCGGTCCGCGAGGAGATCGAGGGCCAGCTGGCGATCGAGGTTCCGGGCGAGGCCGAGGCAGTGGCCGAGCCGGTCGCCGCCGCGCCGGTCGTGGTCGAGGCCCCGGTGGAGGCTCCGGTTGCCGCCCCCGCCGGACGGCCCCGCCGTCGGGCGGTCCGCAAGGCGACGGCTCCGGCCGGTGCGCCGGGCGGGGCGGAGATCGTGGTGCTGCAGGCCAAGGCCGAGGCGGCCCTGGAGTCGGCCCTGGCGGCCGTCTCCCCGGCGGCGCAGGCCCCGGCCGAGGAGCCGCAGGCCGAGCCGGCCGTGGTCGAGGAGGCCCCGGCCGAGGCAGTGGCCGAGCCGGTCGCCGTCGAGGCCGCTCCGGTCGAGGAGGCTGCCGAGGCCGCCGGGACCGAGGCCGGTCCGGACGCGACCGAGGAGCCCGCCGAGGAGGCGCCGGCCCCGAAGAAGCGGGCGGCCCGCAAGACCGCTGCCAAGAAGACCGCCGCCGCCGCCAAGAAGACGACGACGACCGCGGCGAAGAAGACCACCGCCCGCAAGACCGCCACCAAGCGGACGAGCGCGGCGGCCAAGAAGGCGGCGGCCGCCGAGGGTGATACGGCGGCCGAGTAGGGCCCGGTCCCGGGCGGACGTCCTCCGCCCGGGACCTGTACGGGCCGGTTTGCCCCAGCGGCGGCCGGCCCGTATTCTTGACCACTGGCGTGTCTACGCCTTGCTCCCGAGCACATCACCTCCCGGTCCTTGCAAGAGGACGGCTCCCCGCAAGGGGGGACGGGGGAGGCCCCTGTGTCCGTACCCAGGTGGCTGGCATCGAGAGTTCCGACCGAGTTGGGAAAGTAGGTACCGCATGTACGCGATCGTTCGCGCAGGCGGCCGCCAGCACAAGGTCGCCGTTGGCGACGTGCTGGAGATCGACCGTATCGAGGCCAAGCCGGGTGACTCGGTGGAGCTCTCCACCATCCTGGTCGTCGACGGTGAGGCCGTCACCTCCGACCCGTGGGTGCTGGCCGGCGTGAAGGCTCACGCCGAGGTGGTCGACCAGACCAAGGGCGACAAGATCGTCATCCTGCGCTACAAGAACAAGACGGGCTACCGCCGCCGTCAGGGTCACCGCCAGCAGCACACCGCGGTGCGCATCACCAGCATCGACTCGGTCAGCAAGTAAGGGGATAGCGAAAAATGGCACACAAGAAGGGCGCAAGCTCTACTCGTAACGGCCGTGACTCGAACGCCCAGCGCCTCGGCGTGAAGCGCTTCGGCGGCCAGGTCGTCTCCGCCGGCGAGATCATCGTCCGCCAGCGCGGCACCCACTTCCACCCGGGTGCCGGTGTCGGCCGCGGTGGCGACGACACCCTGTTCGCGCTGACCGCCGGTGCTGTGCAGTTCGGCACCCGCCGCGGCCGCAAGGTCGTCAACATCGTGGCCGTCGAGGCCTGAGTCACACCAGACTCACAATGAAGGGTGGGCCGGAATGTTCCGGTCCACCCTTCATGCTTTACAGGTAGAACACTGACTTCTTCGTACTGGAGGCACAACCATGACCACCTTCGTGGACCGCGTCGAACTTCATGTCGCCGCGGGCAACGGGGGCCACGGCTGCGCCTCCGTGCACCGCGAGAAGTTCAAGCCGCTCGGCGGCCCGGACGGCGGTAACGGCGGGGACGGCGGCAGTGTCGTCCTCACCGTGGACGCGCAGGTCACCACCCTGCTCGAGTACCACCACTCGCCCAAGCGCAAGGCCACCAACGGCAAGCCCGGAGCCGGCGGCAACCGCACCGGTGCCCTCGGCCAGGACCTCGTCCTCTTCGTGCCGGACGGCACCGTCGTCCTGGACCGGCAGGGCAATGTGCTCGCCGACCTGGTCGGCCACGGCACCAGCTTCGTCGCCGCCCAGGGCGGCCGCGGCGGCCTCGGCAACGCGGCGCTCTCCTCCGCCCGCCGCAAGGCGCCCGGCTTCGCGCTGCTCGGCGAGCCCGGCGAGTTCCGTGACATCGTCATGGAGCTCAAGTCCGTCGCCGACGTCGCCCTGGTCGGCTACCCGAGCGCCGGCAAGTCCTCGCTGATCTCCGTGCTCTCCGCCGCGAAGCCGAAGATCGCCGACTACCCCTTCACCACCCTGATCCCCAACCTCGGCGTGGTCACCGCCGGCGACACCGTCTACACCATCGCCGACGTCCCCGGGCTCATCCCCGGCGCCAGCCAGGGCCGCGGCCTCGGCCTGGAGTTCCTGCGCCACGTCGAGCGCTGCTCCGTCCTCGTCCACGTGCTGGACTGCGCCACCCTGGAGCCCGGTCGCGACCCGCTGACCGACCTGGAGACCATCGAGGCCGAGCTCGCCGAGTACGGCGGCCTCGGCGACCGCCCGCGGCTGGTCGCCCTCAACAAGATCGACGTGCCGGACGGCCAGGACATCGCCGACCTGACCCGCGCCTCCCTGGAGGAGCGCGGCTACCGGGTCTTCGAGGTGTCGGCCGCCTCCCGCAAGGGCCTGCGCGAGCTCAGCTTCGCCATGGCGCAGATCGTCGGCGAGGCCCGCGCGGCCAAGCCGCTGGAGGAGTCCACCCGGATCGTGCTGCGGCCCACGGCCGTCGACGACGAGGGCTTCACCATCACCGAGGAGGACGGCGCCTTCCGCATCCGCGGCGTCAAGCCGGAGCGCTGGGTCCGCCAGACCGACTTCTCCAACGACGAGGCGGTCGGCTACCTCGCGGACCGGCTGGCCCGCCTCGGTATCGAGGACAAGCTGTGGAAGGTCGGCGCGCACGAGGGTGACACCGTCATCATCGGCGCGGAGGAGAACGCCGTCGTCTTCGACTGGGAGCCGACCATGGCCGCCGGCGCCGAGATGCTCGGCCGCCGCGGCGAGGACCACCGCATGGAGACCCAGCGCCCGGCCGTCGACCGCCGTCGCGAGAAGCAGAAGGGCCGGGACGCCGCCGAGGCGGAGTACCTCGCCTTCGAGGCGCTCTCCAGCGGCCGCCAGGCCTCCATCGAGGGCGACGACGAGGACAGCTGAGTCCCCGTCCCGACCCGCGCGAGCCCCCGCCGCCCCGTCAACGGGCGGCGGGGGCTCGCGCGTTGACGGCGCGCCCGGCCGCGCGGGTCCGTCCCGCGCGCTGTCCGGGCGCCGTCCGGCGGCTGGAACACGGTGCGGGCGGGTCGGCCCGATCGCGTAGATTGCGGGGGAAACGGCCGGGCCGGGCCCGCCGCCAGCGCACCACACCGGAAGGGCGAGACCCGAGATGAGCGAGGACGAACTGCGGGCGGAGGTGCTGACCGCCCGGCGCATCGTCGTCAAGGTCGGCTCCTCCTCACTCACCACCGCCGCCGGCGGCATCGACGCCGACCGGGTGGACGCCCTCGTCGACGCGCTCGCCAAGGTCCGCACCCGCCGGGACGCCCCCGAGGTGGTGCTCGTCTCCTCCGGCGCCATCGCCGCCGGCCTCGCCCCGCTCGGCCTGGAGCGGCGGCCCAAGGACCTCGCCCGCCAGCAGGCCGCCGCCAGCGTCGGCCAGGGCCTGCTGATCGCCCGCTACACCGCCTCCTTCGCCCGCTACGGACTGCGCGTCGGCCAGGTCCTGCTCACCGCCGAGGACGCCAGCCGGCGCGCCCACTACCGCAACGCCTACCGCACCCTGGACCAGCTGCTGGCGATGGGCGCGATGCCGGTCGTCAACGAGAACGACACCGTCGCCACCGCCGAAATCAAGTTCGGCGACAACGACCGGCTGGCCGCGCTGGTCGCCCACCTGGTCCGGGCCGACCTGCTCGTGCTGCTCTCCGACGTCGACGGCCTCTACGACGGCGACCCCAGCCGCCCCGGCAGCAGCCGGATCGCCAGGGTCACCGGCCCGCACGACCTCGACGGCGTCGAGATCGGCAGCGCCGGCAAGGCGGGCGTCGGCACCGGCGGCATGGTCACCAAGGTCGAGGCCGCCCGGATCGCCACCGGCGCCGGCATCCCGGTCGTCCTCACCGCCGCCAGCCACGCCGCCGACGCGCTCGCCGGCCGCCCCACCGGCACCCTGTTCCTGCGTACCGGCAGCCGCTCCTCCGACCGGATGCTCTGGCTCGCCCACGCCAGCAGCCCGCGCGGCACCCTGCACCTGGACGCCGGGGCCGTCGAGGCCGTGGTCTCCGGCGGCGCCTCGCTGCTGCCCGCCGGGGTCACCAAGGTCGACGGCGAGTTCGCCGCGGGCGATCCGGTGGACCTTCTTGCCGAAAACGGCCACATCGTGGCGCGCGGACTGGTCAACTTTGATGCGAGGGAGTTGCCCCGCCTGCTCGGCCGGTCCACCCGGGACCTGGCCCAGGAGTTCGGCGCCGCCTACGAGCGGGAGGTCGTCCACCGCGACGACCTGGTCGTCCTGCGCGGCTGACCCGCCGTCGGACCGCCGGGGAGAGGGGCGGCTCCGCGCGGGGAGCACGCCCGGCCACGGGCGAGGAGGGACGCGGTCGGACCCGCGTCGGCCGGGGCCGGCGGGCACGACGACACGACATCGCCGAACAGGAGGCCGCCGGTGGAACGCAGGCGCGAGGCAGCGCTGACCGGAGGAACCGCGGGCCGACGGCTGACCAGCATCGACGGCGGCGGGGACGAGGGCCCGGCCGGACCGGCCGGTCCGCCGGAGGGTCCCGGCACGGTGCGCCGGCTCCCGACGGAGCGGCGCACCGCGCCCGAACCGCCCGCCGCGCCCGACCCGGCCCGGCTCTGGCACGTGGTGCTCAGCGTGGCCGGGCCGGTCACCCCGCTGTCCGAGCTGCGGGCCGGGCTGGAGCGGCTGGCGCACGACCACTCGTTCTTCCTGACCGCCCGCTACGCGGCCGACCACGCCGAGATCCGCTACTGGGAGCAGGCCCGGGACCTGCACGACGCGGCGGCGATCGCGCTGCGGCTGTGGGGCGAGCACAAGGCGACGGCCAAGCTGCCGCCGTGGGAGATCGTCGGCCTGGAGGTGGTCGACCGGGCGACGTACCACAAGCGGGTCGCCGAGGGCTTCGCCGGCCCGCCCCCGCAACTGGGCGGCGTCCACCCCTACTGAGGACCGGGAGGGCCGGGGCGGGGCCGGGGCCGGGTGGCCGGGACGCGGCCGGGGCCGGGCGAGCAGCAGGGGCCGGGAACGGCGTCTCACCGGGCGAAATGGGGCGGGGGAGCGGCCACGGCCTCCACTACCCTGGGCGCATGAGCAGCGCCAGCGCCCCCGCCTCCGCCGACAGCCCCGTCCTCGCCGTAGCGCGCCGAGCCAGGGAGGCCGCCGCCGCGCTCGCCCCGCTGCCGCGCGCCGCGAAGGACGCCGCGCTGCGGGCGATCGCCGACGCCCTGGTCGCCCGCGCCGCCGAGATCACCGCCGCCAACGCCGAGGACGTCGACCGGGCCCGCGCGGCCGGCACCCCCGAGTCGGTGGTCGACCGGCTCGCCCTCACCGAGGAGCGGATCGCCGCCATCGCCTCCGACGTCCGCGACGTGGCCGGCCTGCCCGACCCGGTCGGCGAGGTCGTCCGCGGCTACACCCTGCCCAACGGCCTGGACGTCCGTCAGGTCCGGGTGCCGCTCGGTGTGGTCGGCATCATCTACGAGGCCCGACCCAACGTCACCGCCGACGCCGCCGCGCTCTGCCTGAAGTCCGGCAACGCCGTGCTGCTGCGCGGCTCGGCCTCCGCCTACCGCTCCAACACCGCCCTGGTCGCCGTGCTGCGCGACGCCGTCGCCGGGGCCGGGCTGCCGGCCGACGCGATCCAGCTCGTCCCCGGCGAGAGCCGGGACTCCGTGCAGGAGCTGATGCGCGCCCGCGGCCTGGTCGACGTGCTCATCCCGCGCGGCGGCGCCTCGCTGATCCGCACCGTCGTCGAGGGCTCCACCGTCCCCGTCATCGAGACCGGCACCGGCAACTGCCACGTCTACGTGGACGCGGAGGCCGACCTCGCGATGGCCGTCGGCATCCTGCTCAACTCCAAGGCCCAGCGGGTCAGCGTCTGCAACTCGGCCGAGACCCTGCTCGTCCACCAGGACATCGCCGACGCCTTCCTGCCGCTCGCGCTCGCCGCGCTCGCCGGGGCCGGGGTCACCGTGCACGGCGACGAGGCGGTGCTCAAGGCCGCGGCGGGCACCGGCGCCACCGTGCTGCCCGCCACCGACGAGGACTGGGAGACCGAGTACCTGTCGTACGACATCGCGGCCGCCGTCGTCCCCTCGCTGGACGCCGCCGTCGTGCACATCCGCCGCTGGACCTCCGGCCACACCGAGGCCATCGTCACCACCTCGCAGACCGCCGCCCGCCGCTTCACCAAGCTCGTCGACTCGACCACGGTCGCCGTCAACGCCTCGACCCGGTTCACCGACGGCAGTGAGTTCGGCTTCGGCGCCGAGATCGGCATCTCCACCCAGAAGCTGCACGCCCGGGGCCCGATGGGCCTGCCCGAGCTGACCAGCACCAAGTACATCGTCACTGGTGACGGCCATGTCCGGGGCGAGGCGACGCAGACCGTGGGCGGCGCCGCCGACGCCGGCTGAACCCGCCCCGTCCGGGGCCCGCCGACCCCGCCGTCACACGGGCGCCGGACCAACTGGCCCGAGCCCCAGACAAATCGCCCGCCCGGTAATACGCTGAATCCGTGGCTGACGATGTGGGGGGCTTGCCGTACCCCGACGGTGCCGACCACGGTGGTGCGGACGACGAGTTCGCCACCGTGGTCTTCGACGAGGCGTTCGTCCGGTCCGCCGCCGTGCACGAGCCGACGGCCAAGGAGCGGCAGCTCGCCGCCGCCGAGGCCCGTCTCGAGCCGGACGCGGCCGGACCGGGCTGGGGCTTCGAACCCCCGGCCGCGGACGGACTGCCACTGGAGCTGCGCCCGTACCCGAGCCGGCTCGACGACGACCACCTCTATCCCGATCCGTGGTCCGGCCCGGGCCGGACCGGCGGACGGCGTTCGCGGCGCTGGCGCCCGGGCGGATTCGACCCGATCGGCGCCGGCCGCGGCCGGTACGTCGCCCAGCAGCGCTGGCACCGGCCGGTGGCCTGGGTGCTCGCCGTGATCATGGGCGTGAGCCTGGTCGCGGTGGCCGTCGCGGCGATCTACCAGGGCGTGGGCGGGGCCGGCGGTACTCCCCGGCGGCCCGAGTCCGGCAGCAGCAGCGCCGGGGTCGACCCGGTGCCGCCGCCGGCCGAGCCGTCGCTGGTGGTCACCGGCCCGGCTGGCTGAGCCACTGCCCGGCGGGCAGGCCGGTCCGGCGCGCCCCGGGGCGGCTGCCACCGGTCACGGAGAGCTTCCGGTGATCTGCCGCAGGACCCTCGTGGCGGAGCCGGGATGCGCCTTACCCTGGTGTCATGGGTGACCCGCGCGAGCCTCCGGAGGGTGCGCCCGACGGTGGTTCCGGAAACGAGGACGAGTACCGGTCCGTCGTGTTCGACGAATCGTTCGTCCGGGCTGCCCGGATCCAGGAGCTGTCCGCGCGCGAGCGGCTCTCCGGCTCCTTCGCCCGCGCCACCCGGCCCAAGGTCCGGCTCGGCCCGCTGGGCACCGTGCCCCGGCAGGCGCTGGCCCTGCTGCTGGTGATCCTGCTGGCGTTCGGCGCCGCCGTGTACTTCGGTGTCACCTCGCCGACCCGGCCCACCGCCCGGCCCCAGGGCAGCCAGCTGACCGTGAGCCTGGTGGCGCTGAGCCCGGCCTCGTCGGTCCGTCCGGTGGTCGACCCGGCCAACCCGTTCACGGCCCTGCCGCCGGGCTACAGCGACGGCGCGGTCGGCCTGGGGACACCCGCCGGCGCGGCCAGCGGCCACTTCTCCCGGGTCGAGGTGACCAAGGCCCTCGACACCGTGCAGCGCTATCTGGTGGCCTCCTCGCTGTCGCCCGCCGTGCTGGTGCAGGGGGCGACCGCGGAGGTGCGGGCCTTCGTCACGCCCGGTGAGCAGGCCCAGTTCGACGCGAGCGTGCTCCAGCCGGTCGACGACCGGCACCACGCGCTGACCGGCTGGCTGGTCCGTTTCGACCCGGCGCAGGTCGCGCTGGCCGCCGACACCGTGAAGGTGGCCGGGGCGATGCGGATCGACGAGGCGGACAGCGGCACCCTGCGGATCACCACCGACCACACCTTCGTCTACGCGCTGAAGGCCGCCGGGGCGCCCGCCGGGGCGCCGGTCACCCTGGAGACCGTGCGGCGGCAGCTGACCTTCGAGTTCGACCGGATCGACCTGGCGGCGGCGCAGCTGCGGCTGGTCGACTCGGTGCTGCAGGCCGGGCCGGCGCCGTGCGACGGCTCGCTGGCCGGGGTGGTGCAGCCGGTGCTGGCCGGGGCGGATCCCGCCGCGCCGCCGAGTGGGCCGTCGGCGGTGGATCCGGGCAACCATGCCCGGCCGGCCTGGCAGGTGTGCGGGGTGCTGGCGGGCGGCTGAGCCCCTCGGCGGGGGTCCTCCCGGCTGGAGAAGGCGGCCGGTGGGCGTGGCCGGTGGTTCGGCCGGTGGGCGTGGCCGGAACCCCCGGCGGCCCCCGGTCGGGGTGACCGGGGGCCGCCGGAGGCTCGCCGCGGGGGCGGGACCGGGCTCAGTTCGTCCCGGACGCGCCGTCCTTGCCGCCGTCGCCGCTGCCGCTTCCGTCGGTGCCGTTGCCGTTGCCGTTGCCGCTGCTGGAGCCGTTGCCGCCGGCGCGGGCTCCGGTGAAGGTGTCGCGGAGCTTGCCGCCGACCGTCACCGCGCCGCCCGCGACATCGCGGATCAGGCCCATCAGCGGGTCCTTGCTCTCCTTCACCGAGGTCGTGTAGTGGTCGGCCGCCGCCCGCCACTGGTCGCCGACCGAGGTGTTCGGGTCGTCGGTGCGGCGCGGGTAGGCGCCGGCCAGGATGGAGCGGTAGTCCTCGCTCTCGGCCCACTTCTTCAGCTGGGCGACCCGGACCACCGCGAACGGGTGGCTCTGCGGCAGCACCTGCAGCAGCTTGAGCACGCCGTCGCGCAGGTCGCCGGCCTTCTCGTACTCCTCGGCCTGCTCCAGGAAGGCGTCCACGTTCATCTCGGCCAGGTTGTGGCCGCCGGCCAGCTTCATCAGCGCCCGCATCGAGGCCTGGAGGTCCTGTCCGGCGAGCAGGCCGGCCCGGTCGCTGGAGAGCTCGGCCTTGCGGAACCACTCCTTGAGCGCGGTGACGATCGCCATGATCGCCAGATTGCCGAGCGGCACCCAGGCGATCCGGGCGGCGATGTTGGTGAGGATCATCAGCATCGTCCGGTAGACCGCGTGGCCGGACATCGCGTGACCGACCTCGTGGCCGATCACCGAGCGGAGCTCCTCCTCGTCCAGCAGCTCGACCAGGCCGCTGGTGACCACGATCACCGGCGTGTCGATGCCGATGCAGAACGCGTTGACCGTCGGGTCCTGGCTGACGTAGAGGTCCGGCACCTTGTCGAGGTCGAGCACGTAGGCGGCGTCGCGCACCATGCCGTGCAGCTCGGGGAACTGCCGCTCGGAGGTCTTCACGGCGGTGGCCAGGAACATCAGCCGGATCGAGCGCTCGGAGACCAGGCCGGCGAGCTTCTTCAGCACGTCGTCGAAGCCGGTGAGCTTGCGCAGCGCGACGAGCGCGGAACGGTCGGCCGGGTGTTCCCAGGCCCGGGTGGAGATCTCCGGGAAGCGCTGACGGCGCCGGCTCGGGGTCTTCGCGATCGGGTCGGTCATGGTGTGAGTACCTCCTGTCGACGGCGGCCCCGGCACCCGGCCGGCCCCCGCTGGTCCTTCGCCTGTAACGACTGTCTGTGCAACGTCCGTGGTTGCGTACTCGTCCCCGCGGCCACCCTACGTGTCGCCGGGAGCCCGTTCGGAGCCCGTTCGGAGCCCGTTCGGGGCCCGTTCGGAGCCCGTTCGGGGCCGGGTCCGAGCCCGTTCGGGGCCGGAGCGGGGCCGGGCCGGG
The DNA here is from genome assembly GCF_001279805.1 of Streptomyces sp. XY431. Taxonomy (NCBI): domain Bacteria; kingdom Bacillati; phylum Actinomycetota; class Actinomycetes; order Kitasatosporales; family Streptomycetaceae; genus Streptomyces; species Streptomyces sp. XY431. The sequence goes on along the minus strand of NZ_LGDO01000039.1, from coordinate 12,831 downwards.
AGCCCGTCGGTGCGGCGCGGACGGTGTCCGCGGGGGCGGTGGGCGGCCCCGGTGTGAGGGCGGTTTACCCTGAATGCCCGGGGAAAGCCGGGCCACCTCCGGCCGCGGCACCGAGCAGTCCGAGGAGCCCGCCGATGTCCACCGCCGCCCTTGTCAGCCTGGCCGCCCCGATCTCCGGGGAGGGCGGCCCCGGGATCTTCCTGCGGATCATCCTGATCGCCTCCTTCGTCGGCGTCGGCCTGCTCGCCTGGATCCTGCTGCGGGCCGGCCGCAACAACTGACCGGCCCCCGGCGGGGCGTCCCCGACCGAGGGCTCACGGCGGTTCAGACGTGGTGGGCCGCCGAGCGGTTGCCTTGTAACCCCCCGTACGATGACGGGTGGGCCCTCACCGGCCCGCACGACACCCCTGTCCGTCATCCGAGCCGAGAAGGTCCCGCCGACCATGAGCACTGCCGCCGCACTCCCTGTCCTGAACCTTCTCGCCAACGAGAGCGAGGGGGGCAACCACGACAGCCTCAGCCCGTACCTGACGGGTGGCGCCGCGTTCTTCGTCCTTCTGCTGCTGCTCTTCGTGACCACCCGCTTCAACCGGGACCGCTGACCCGGCCGACGGTGGCCCGGGGTGCGGAACCGCCCCCGGGACGCCCGGCACCCGGCCGTTCCCGCACCGTAACGGGCGTCGCGTAAGGTGTGGCGCCATGGGAGAGCAGACCGGGAGTCCCGGTGTACCGGCGCCGGTGAAGCGTCGTCTCGGCGTCATGGGCGGCACCTTCGACCCGATCCACCACGGGCACCTGGTCGCGGCCAGTGAGGTCGCCAGCGCGTTCCACCTGGACGAGGTGATCTTCGTCCCGACCGGGCAGCCCTGGCAGAAGAGCGACCGCGAGGTCACCCCGGCCGAGGACCGCTACCTGATGACGGTCATCGCCACCGCGGAGAACCCGCAGTTCTCGGTCAGCCGGATCGACATCGACCGCGAGGGACCGACCTACACCGTCGACACCCTGCGCGACCTGCGGGCGCTGCACCCGGAAGCGGACCTCTTCTTCATCACCGGCGCCGACGCGCTCGCCCAGATCCTTTCCTGGCGCGACTCCGAGGAACTCTTCTCGCTCGCCCACTTCATCGGCTGCACACGGCCGGGGCACGTTCTGACCGATGCCGGGCTTCCGGTGGGCGGGGTCTCCCTGGTGGAGGTCCCGGCGCTGGCCATCTCCTCCACGGACTGCCGGGACCGGGTCGCCAAGGGCGAGCCGGTCTGGTACCTCGTCCCGGACGGCGTGGTCCGCTACATCGACAAGCGGGCGCTCTACGCGCCGCACCGGACCTGATCCCGGAGGGGCCGACGGATGAGCGAGCGCAGGGGACCGCAGGGGCAGCAGCCCGGGCAGCCGGACGACTGGTCGACCGGGCAGTACCCGCCCTACCAGCAGCAGGGCGGCTACGAGCAGCAGCAGTACGACCAGTACGAGCAGCAGCCCGGGATCTACGAGTCCGGCCAGTACGAGTCGTCGGGGCAGTACGAGCCGTCGGGCCAGTACGAGCAGCACGGGCAGCACCAGCAGTACGACCAGTACGGGCAGCCGGTGCCGTCCGCGCCCTACGGGCAGGGCCAGTACGGCTACCAGGACCAGTACCAGCAGCAGGGTTACCAGCAGGGCTACGAACAGGGCTACGAGCAGGGGTACGAGCAGCCGCGGGAGCAGCCCGGCCAGTACGGTCAGCAGCCGGCCCAGGGGTACCAGCAGCAGGGCGGCTACGGCTACCAGGACCAGTACCAGGAGCAGGGCTACCAGCCGTACGAGCAGCCGCAGTCCCCGTCCCAGGGCCAGGCCCCGGCGCAGTCCCCGGCGCAGGCGTACGCGACCGCTCCGATGCCGGCCGTCGTCGAGCCGGAGCCGGCCGGGACCACGCCGGCGGCCCCGGTGACCCCGCGGGCCCGGGTACCGCGCCCCGCCGCCGCCGAGCCGGCCGCCCCCGCCCGTCCCGAGCCGCCGTCCGAGCAGGTCGGCGGCTCCCGCGCGGCCCGGTCCAGGACCGCCGGCGGCCCCGAGGACAACTACGCCACCGGCGAGTTCACCTTCGTCGACGAGGAGGAGGCGGAGTCCGAGGACGTCATCGACTGGCTCAAGTTCGCCGAGTCCCGCAGCGAGGTGCGCGCCGAGCGCCGCCGCAGGCTCCGCAACCGGCTGATCGGCCTCGTCGCCGTGGCCGCGGTCGCCGGTGCCGGCGCCGGCGGCTACCTCTGGTTCACCCGCGACAAGGGCGACTCCGCCACCGCCGCCGCCGGGCCGCGCCAGGTCAACGTGGTCCACCTGCGCGACCTCCAGGGCAAGGTCTCCAGCGCGCTGCTGGTCAACGACACCGCCGGCAAGAAGGGCACCGTACTGCTCCTGCCGGACACCCTGCGGCTGCCCGGCCCCGGCGACCCGCCGGTCACCACCGTCGGCCAGGCCATGGACTCCCTCGGCGCCTCCGGCACCCGGGACGGCCTGACCACCGTGCTCGGCGCCCCCGTCGCCGGCACCTGGCGCCTCGACACCCCCTACCTGGAACTGCTGGTCACCCAGCTCGGCGGCGTCCGGGTGGACACCGACGCCGAGGTCCACGAGGGCGGCCGGCCCGACGGCAAGGTGCTCGCCGCCGCCGGCAAGAACACCCTGCTCGGCGGGAAGGCCGCGGTCGGCTACGCCACCCTGCAGAACGCCGGCGAGAGCCGGGACGCCCAGCTCGCCCGCTTCGGCCAGGTGATGGACGCGGTGGTGCGCACGATGCCGGTCGAGTTCAAGGACGCCAAGGACGACGTGCACCGGATGAACGCGGTGCTCGACCCCTCCCTGCCCGAGGACGCGCTCGCCGGAGTGCTCGCCCAGCTCGCCCAGCAGTCGAAGGCCGGGCAGTTCGGCACCGCCACGCTGACCGTCAAGCCGGACGGTTCGCTGGACGAGGCCACCGCCGGCAAGCAGGTCAAGGACGTGCTCGGCGGCACCGTGAAGGCCGCGACCGGCGCCGACGCGCCTCCCCGGGTCTCCGTCCAGGACGCCTCCGGTAACGACCAGGCGGCGGCCGCCGCCCAGGTCCAGGTGGTCAACGCGGGCCTCACCTTCGTCCCCGGCGGGGCCAAGTCCGCGCCGCAGGCCGCCAGTGAGATCCGCTACACCGACGACGCCCGGCAGGCCGCCGCGAAGTCCCTGGCGACCAGCCTCAACCTGCCGGAGACGGCGGTGAAGAAGGTCGCCGACGCCCAGAACGCCGACCTGGTCGTGGTGCTCGGCAAGGACTACGCGCCGCCGAAGGCCCCGTAGTCCCGGCCGCCGGACGGGGCGCCCCGCGCCCGCGCGGCGGCCGCCCCGTCCGGCCCACGGCCCGGCGGTCCCGGAAAACGGTTCCGGGGCCGCCGGGGCGGCGTGAGATCCTGGAAGGCGATCCCCGCGCCCAGTGCGCCGGGCGACCCCAAGCAGCCGAGCCGGAAGTACATCGTGACCGCCACTGAGCACAGCCAGGAACTCATCAACGTCGCCGCCCAGGCGGCGGCCGACAAGCTGGCCCACAACATCGTCGCGTTCGACGTCAGCGAGGTGCTGTCGATCACCGACGCCTTCCTGATCGCCTCCGCGAGCAACGACCGCCAGGTCCGTTCCATCGCCGAGGAGATCGAGGACCAGCTGCGCGAGAAGCTGGACATCAAGCCGGTGCGCCGCGAGGGCGAGCGCGAGGGCCGCTGGGTCCTGCTCGACTACCTCGACATCGTCGTGCACGTCCAGCACTCCGAGGAGCGCTCCTTCTACTCGCTGGACCGCCTCTGGAAGGACTGCCCCGAGCTGCCGCTGCCGGAGGACGCCGTCGCCTCCCGCAACCGCCCCGACGCCCACACCGACGCGGCCGGCAACGCCCTGGCCCCGGCCGAGCAGGCCCCGGCGGACGATTTCGGCGCCGAGGACTACAGCTGAGCCGGGAGGCGCGAGGTCCGCGCATCGTCTTCTGGCGACACGGCCAGACCTCCTGGAACCTCGAATCGCGCTTCCAGGGCACCACGGACATCGAGCTGACCGGGGAGGGCGTGCTGCAGGCGCAGCGGGCCGCCCGGATGCTCTCCGGCCTGCGTCCGGACCTGCTGGTCTCCTCCGACCTCTCACGGGCCCGCCGTACCGCCGACGAGCTGGCCAGGGTGACCGGCCTGGACGTGCAGCACCACGAGGGCCTGCGCGAGACCTATGCCGGTTCCTGGCAGGGGCTGACCAACGCGGAGATCCGCGAGCGCTTCCCGGAGGAGTTCGCCGCCTGGACGCAGGGCGAACCCGTCCGGCGCGGCGGCGGCGAGCTCGCGACCGAGGTCGCGGACCGCGCGGTGCCGGTGGTGCTCGACGCGGTCGGCAAGCTGCCCGAGAACGGCACCCTGGTGGTGGTCAGCCACGGCGGCACCATCCGCACCGTGCTGGGGCGGATGCTCGGCCTCGAGCCGGAGCTGTGGGAGTGCTTCGGCGGGCTGTCGAACTGCTGCTGGTCCGTGCTGGGCCTCGGCGCGCGGGGCTGGCGGCTGCTGGAGCACAACGCCGGCACCCTGCCGCAGCCGGTCATCGGCGACGACACCTGAGCGGTCCGGACACCGTCCGGACGGTGTCCGGGGGGTGCCCGGGCACGGTCGGGACGGTGTCCGGGCGATGTCCGCGGCGGTGTGCGCGGTGAGGGTGCGGAGCGCGTGTGGAGCGGGGCCGGGAAGGGCGGATTTCGCAGTTCCGGGTCCGACCGGTTAGAGTTTTCCTCGTTCGCACGGAGGGAACGCGGCCCGGAAGGGAAGCGGGAGATCCGGACGACGAGGGGCTGTAGCTCAGTTGGTAGAGCGCTTGCATGGCATGCAAGAGGTCCGGGGTTCAATTCCCCGTAGCTCCACTCCGCACCCGGAGTGCCCTCGGAAGATCGTTTCTGCTCGAGGGGCTGTGTGTGTCGCGGGGCTGTAGCTCAGTTGGTAGAGCGCTTGCATGGCATGCAAGAGGTCCGGGGTTCAATTCCCCGTAGCTCCACAGACGAACGGAAGGCCGTCACCCTCGGGTGGCGGCCTTCGGTCGTTCCCGGGGCGGGCGGGCGGGCGGGCGGGCGTGGCTCGGCCGGTCCGGTCCGGTCCGGTCCGGGTTGGGGTGGGTCGGGCCGGCGGGCGCGGCTCGGCCGACGGGCGAGGTTCAGCCGACGGGCCCGGTGAACCGGTGGCCGCACGGGGCGGTCCAGCCGCCCCGAGGCAGCGTCGACAGCCTCTCGACCCGGCCACGGTCCTCGGGCCCCTCCGGCGTGTAGACCGCCACGTACGCCTCCGGCACCCCCGGAATCGTCAGGTACGTCGCGTTCAGCCGCATCACCCCCACCTGCGGATGCCGGAACACCTTCAGCGCCGTCCGCCGCGTCGACACCTCCTGCCTGGCCCACAGCTCCCGGAACTCGGTGCTCGCCCGCAGCAGCGACCGCACGTACTCCTCCCAGAGCGGCTCCCCGACGTGCTTGCCGTACGCGCCGCGCAGCACCGCGACCATCTGCGGCAGTTGCTCGGCCCGGTTCAGGAAGGGATTGCAGCACTCCGGGCTGGTGACCGTGCACCAGAGGCTGTTGAACCAGCTGTCGCCCGTACGGGGCCGGCTTGTGGCGAACAGCGCCTCGTAGGCGGAGTTCCAGGCCAGCACGTCGAACCGGCTGTTGGAGACGGCGGCCGGCAGTGGCGCCAGCGCGTCCAGGATTACCTGGGTCGACGGGTCCAGCACCGGCGGGTCCGGGTGCGCCGACGGGCGGACCGCCACCCCGGCCAGCCGGAACAGGTGCTCGCGCCCGGTCGCGTCCAGCAGCAGCACCCGGGCCACCGCCGTCAGCACCTGCGCGCTGGCGTTGATCGGACGCCCCTGCTCCAACCACGTGTACCAGGTCACCCCGACGCCGGCGAGCTGGGCGACCTCCTCGCGGCGCAGCCCGGGGGTGCGGCGGCGCAGGCCGGGCGGCAGGCCGACGTCCTCGGGGGAGACCCGGGCGCGGCAGGCGCGCAGGTACTCGGCCAGCTCGGTGCGGCGCCGGTCGCGCGGGGTGGGGACGGCGGGGACGGTGGGGGTGGGCTCGACGGTGCCAGGGGTGTCCACGACGGTCATACCCGCCATCGTGCCGCAGCCCGGTGGGGCGCAACAGGTGCTGCCAGTACCAGGATCCGCAGGCTCTAACCACTGGTACCAGGATCCGGCGAGGCTCGATCCATGACCGATCTCCAGACCCGACGCGGCCCGGTCCGGACCGCCCCGCCGACCGGCGCGGCCGGTGCCGGGACCGCCCCATCGACCGGCGCGGCCCGTGCCGCCAGGCCCGGACCGCTGCTCGCGCTCGTCCTCGGCGGCCAGTTCATGGCCGTGCTCGACACCGCCATCGTCAACGTCGCCGTGCCGACCGTCCGCACCGACCTGCACGCCTCCGGCGCGGCCCTCCAGTTCGTGGTGGCCGGCTACACCATCGCCTACGCCGTGCTGCTCATCACCGGCGCCCGGCTCGGCGCCCGGTACGGCTACAGCCGGCTCTTCCAGTCCGGCCTGGCCGCCTTCACCGCCGCCTCGCTGGCCTGCGGGCTCGCCCCCGCCACCGGCTGGCTGATCGGCTTCCGGCTGCTCCAGGGCGCCGGGGCGGCCCTGATGGTGCCCCAGGTGATGAGCATCATCCAGCGGACCTTCACCGGCCGGGCCCGGATCCGGGCCCTCGGCCTCTACTCGGCCGTGCTCGCCGGCGGCATCGCGGCCGGCCAGGTGCTCGGCGGCGTGCTGGTCAGCGCGGACCTGTTCGGCGCCGGCTGGCGCCCGGTCTTCCTGGTGAACCTGCCGATCGGCCTGGTGCTGCTCGCCGCCGGGGCCCGGCTGCTGCCCGACCTGCCCGGCGACCGGGAGCGCGGCTTCGACCTGCCCGGCCTGCTGGTGCTCGGCGCCGCCCTCGGCCTGCTGGTGGTCCCGCTCGTGCTCGGCCACGAGCTCGGCTGGCCGCTCTGGGGCTGGGTGCTGCTCGGCGCGAGTGCGCTGATGTTCGCCCTGTTCGCGGTCGTCGAGCGGCGGATCGCGCGGCGCGGCGGGCAGCCGCTCATCAACGGACGCGTCCTCGGCGCGGCCGGTCTGCTGCCGGCCGTCGGCGCGGTGTTCATGATCATGCTGGCCTTCGCGGGCTTCATGTTCTCCTTCGCCCTGCACCAGCAGGCCGGGCTCGGCCGGAGCGCCCTGCGGGCCGGGCTCTGCTCCGCGCCGATCGCGGTCGGCTTCGGCGCCGCCAGCCTGTACTGGCAGCGGCTGCCCCGGCGCCTGCACGGCGTCCTGCCGACCCTCGGCACCGGCCTGCTAGCCGTCGGCTACCTGGTGCTCGGCCGGCTGCTGGGCGACGGGTCCGGGGTCGGCGCGGGGCCGCTGGTGCTGACCGCCGTCCTCGGGCTGCTCGCGGGCTGCGCCTACGCGCCGCTGTTCGGCCGGGCGCTCGCCCGGGTGGCCCCCGCCGACGCGGCGGACGCCAGCGGGCTGGTGGTCACCGCCGTCCAGCTCGGCCAGGTGATCGGGATCGCGCTGCTCGGCTCGGTGTTCCTCGGTGCGGTGGACCTGCCGGCGTCCGCCCGGGGGTCGGGGCACGCGCTGCTGGTGACCACGGTCGCCATCGGCGGGGTCGTCGCGCTCGCCGCCGGCTTCGCCGCCCGGGCGGGGCGGGAGGAGAAGCGGGAGGAGAAGAGGGAGGGGCGGCGGGAGGGGCGTCGGGAGGCGGGGGAGGAGGGGTAGGGCGGGTGTCCGCGCGGGGCTCGGGCCGCGATCGCGCGGGCGTCCGCGCGGGCCCTGCGGGAACGGATTCGTGGAGCACCCCCCGGACCGTGTAAAGTAAGTGATGTCGCCGAGGGAAACGGAACGAAACCCCCGGTGACATCGCAGGTCGAGGGGCTGTAGCTCAGTTGGTAGAGCGCTTGCATGGCATGCAAGAGGTCCGGGGTTCAATTCCCCGTAGCTCCACAGGAATCGAAGGCCGTCTCCCGGAAACGGGGGGCGGCCTTCGGCGTTCCCGGGGCACTGCTGGGGCCTCGGCGGCTGTTCGACGCCCGCAGCTGGTGCGCGACCGGTGCGCAGCCCGTTTCGGCGACCTCCCGACGACGGCCCCCGGCGGACCGCTACCGTCGGAGTCATGGCCGATCTGGAGCGCAGACGCAACGAGGAACTCGCCCGGATACTCCACCAGCTCGGCTGGAGCCCGGAGCGGCTCGCCCGCGAGGTCAACCTCACCGTCCCGGCCCGGCTCGCGATCAGCTCCACCGCCCCCTACAAGTGGCGCGACCGGGGCATGGTCCCGCGCAGCCCCCACGACCAGGCCGTCTGCGAGGTGTTCAGCCGCACCCTCGGCATCGCCGTCACCTACGAGCAGCTCTGGGGCCGGATGGGCGGCCACCGCGGCGCCAAGATCCTCTCCCCGCGGCTGCTGACCGACCCGTGGACGGCCGACACCGCCCAGACCGCGCTGCGCGAGACGGCTGCCGACGCCGGACCCGTCCGCCTCACCGACCTCTTCCGCGGCGCCGACCTCGCCGAGGCCGCCCGTCGGCTCACCACCCCGCCCCCGGCCCTCGGCGGCGACGGCGCGCTGTGCGTCGACCCCGCGCTGGTCGGCGAGCTCGCCGCCGCCCACCGCAGCAAGCAGCGGCTGGAACGGTCCTGCGGCGGCGGACTCGTCCTCGGTCCTGCCCGTGCCGAACTGGCCATGGTCACCAAGCTGTTGGAACTCGGCGCCTACGACGAACCGCTCGGCCGGGCGCTGTACGGCGCGGCCGGCCGCCTCGCCGGCCTGGCGGCCTGGGCCGCGTACGACCTCGGCCACGACGCCACCGCCCAACGGGCGTTCGCGGCAGCACTGCGCGCCGCCCACCTCAGCGGTGAGCGGCGGGCCGGGGTGGCCGTGCTCGGCGGCCTCGTCGTGCTGGCCACCGGGAGCGCGGGCGGGCGGGGGCTGGACGCGGTCACGGTGCTGGCCGAGGCGGTGGCGGCGGCCGGCGACGCGCTCGGCCCGGCCGACCGGGCACTGCAGCTCGGCCGGATCGCCCGCGCGCACGGGCGGCGCGGGGACGCCGCCGGGCTGGCGGAGGCGGCGGGGCGGGCGTTCGCGGAGCTGGACGGGGAGGCGGGAGGGGAAGCCGGTGGGGAGGCGTGGGCGGACCTTGCCGGGATGGTGGGGGAGGGGCACCTGTTCCTCGGCGAGCACCGGCGGGCCCAGGAGCTGTTGACGGAGGCGGTGGCCGCACTCGGACCGGGGCGGGCCAGGGCGCGGGCGCTGCTGATGGTGCGGCTGGCCGAGTCGCAGCGGCTGGCCGGTGCCGCCACCGAGGCGGTGCGGACGGCGGACCGGGCGCGGGCGCTCGCCGCCGGGATGCAGTCGGAGCGGGTGGCGCGGGCGTTGCGCGGGATCGACGCGGCGTTCCGCTCGGCGGAGTCGGCGGAGTCGGCGGAGTCGGAGTCGGCGGAGTCGGAGTCGTTGGTGTCGGTGTCGGTGTCGGTGTCGGCGGAGGCTGCGGTGGAGGTGTCGGCGGGGACCGGCGCCTGACGGGCGCGCCCGTGGTCTCCCCCGGAGGCGCCCGACCCCTTGCGGTACCCTGAGCCCATGCGAACCGCGCGCCTGCTTCTTAGTCGGCCGCGCTGACCAGGACCGGCCACGCCCCAGGGCGGAGCCGGAGTCGGCGTGGCACCCCCTCCTGCGAGGGGCTTTTTTGTTTTCCGCCCGGCTCCCCGCCCGGCACCGTCCGGGCCCCGGTCCGGACACCCCGCCCCGTCGCCGGCCCGCAACGCCGGTTCGCCAACTGACATCGATGGAGCTTTAAGGACCATGAGCGAGACGACCCCTGCGTCCGGCGCGGCCGACACCGCGACCGCGCCGTTCCGGTACAGCGCTGCCCTGGCGGCGGAGATCGAGTCCCGCTGGCAGGACATCTGGGAGAAGGAGGGCACGTTCCACGCCCCCAACCCGGCCGGCGACCTGGCCGATCCCGCCGCCGCCGACGTCGCCGCGAAGCCGCACAGCTTCATCATGGACATGTTCCCGTACCCGTCGGGTGCGGGCCTGCACGTCGGCCACCCGCTGGGCTACATCGCCACCGACGTGTTCGCCCGCTACCAGCGGATGAACGGCTTCAACGTGCTGCACACCCTGGGCTACGACTCGTTCGGCCTGCCCGCCGAGCAGTACGCCGTGCAGACCGGCACCCACCCGCGGGTGTCCACCGAGGCGAACATCGCCAACATGCGCCACCAGCTGCGCCGGCTTGGCCTGGGCCACGACCCGCGCCGTTCGATCGCCACGATCGACCCGGAGTACTACCGCTGGACGCAGTGGATCTTCCTGCAGATCTTCAACTCCTGGTACGACGAGCAGGCCCACCGGGCCCGCCCGATCGCCGAGCTGGTCGCCGCGTTCGCGGACGGCACCCGTGAGGTCCCCGGCGGCCGCGACTGGGCCGCACTGAGCGGTGCCGAGCGCGAGGAGGTGCTGGGCGAGTACCGGCTGGCCTACGCCAAGGAGGTGCCGGTCAACTGGTGCCCCGGCCTGGGCACCGTGCTGTCCAACGAGGAGGTCACCGCCGACGGTCGCTCCGAGCGCGGCAACTTCCCCGTCTTCAAGTCCAACCTGCGCCAGTGGATGATGCGGATCACGGCCTACTCGGACCGGCTGATCTCCGACCTGGACCTGCTGGACTGGCCCGAGGCGATCAAGCTGCAGCAGCGCAACTGGATCGGCCGCTCCGAGGGCGCCCGGGTCGACTTCGCTGTCGGCGAGCGGAAGATCACCGTCTTCACCACCCGCCCCGACACCCTGTTCGGCGCCACCTACATGGTGCTGGCGCCCGAGCACGACCTGGTCGACACGATCGTGCCCGCCGCCTGGCCCGAGGGCACCCCCGAGGCCTGGACCGGTGGCGCCGCCACCCCCGCCGAGGCCGTCACCGCCTACCGTGCCGCCGCGGCCGCCAAGTCGGACGTCGAGCGCCAGGTCGAGGCCAAGGTCAAGACCGGTGTCTTCACCGGCGCCCACGCCGTCAACCCCGTCAGCGGCGAGCCCGTCCCGGTCTTCATCGCCGACTACGTGCTGATGGGCTACGGCACCGGCGCCATCATGGCCGTCCCCGCCCACGACCACCGCGACTTCGCCTTCGCGCGCGCCTTCGAACTGCCGATGCGCTGCGTCGTCGAGCCCACCGACGGGCGCGACGAGGACCCGGCCGGCTGGGACGACGCCTTCGACACCTACGACTCCGTCATCGTCAACTCGGCCCACACCGAGGGCACCGAGGACGGCATCTCGCTGAACGGCCTGGGCGTCGTCGAGGCCAAGGCCGCCGTCACCGCCTGGCTGACCGCCCGCGGCATCGGCGAGGGCACCGTCAACTACCGCCTGCGCGACTGGCTGTTCAGCCGCCAGCGGTACTGGGGCGAGCCCTTCCCGATCGTCTACGACGAGGACGGCGTCATGCACGCGCTGCCCGAGTCGATGCTGCCCGTCGAGGTCCCGCAGGTCGACGACTACTCGCCGCACACCTACGACCCGTTCGACTCCACCTCCACGCCGAAGACCCCGCTGTCCCGCAACGAGGACTGGGTCAACGTCGAACTGGACCTGGGCGACGGCGTGAAGACGTACCGCCGCGAGACCAACACCATGCCCAACTGGGCCGGCTCCTGCTGGTACGAGCTGCGCTACATCGACCCGTCCAACCGCGAGCAGGTCGTCGACCCCGCCAACGAGCAGTACTGGCTGGGCCCCACCGAGCAGAAGCCCGGCGGCGGCGCCGACCTGTACGTCGGCGGTGCCGAGCACGCGGTCCTGCACCTGCTGTACGCCCGCTTCTGGCACAAGGTGCTGCACGACCTGGGGCACGTCTCCTCGGTCGAGCCGTTCCACAAGCTGTTCAACCAGGGCATGATCACCGCCGACGTCTACCGCGACGAGCGCGGCTTCCCGGTGCCCGCCGCCGAGATCGAGGAGCGCGACGGCCAGTACTTCTGGCAGGGCGAGCCGGTCAAGCGCGAGGCCGGCAAGATGGGCAAGTCCCTGAAGAACGCCGTCGCCCCCGACGAGATCGCCGACGAGTACGGCGCCGACACGCTGCGCCTGTACGAGATGTCGATGGGCCCGCTGGACGTCTCCCGCCCGTGGGACACCCGCGCCGTCGTCGGCTCCTACCGCTTCCTGCAGCGGCTGTGGCGCAACATCGTCTCCGAGACGAGCGGCGAGCTGGTCGTGACGGACGAGGAGCCGGACGGGGCGACGCTGCGCGCCCTGCACAAGGCCGTCGACGGCGTCCGCGCCGACATGGCCGGGCTGCGCTTCAACACCGCGGTGGCCAAGGCGATCGAGCTGAACAACTACCTGGTCAAGCGCGGCTCCACGCCGCGTTCGGTGGCCGAGCAGGTGGTGCTGATGGTCGCGCCGCTGGCCCCGCACATCGCCGAGGAGCTGTGGCGCCGGCTGGGTCACGGCGACTCGCTGGCGCACACCGACTACCCGGTGGCCGACCCGGCGTACGTCGTCGACGAGTCGGTGACCTGCGTCGTCCAGATCAAGGGCAAGGTCAAGGCCCGGCTGGAGGTCGCGCCGTCGATCTCGGACGCCGAGCTGGAGGCGCTGGCGCTGGCCGACCCGGCGGTCGTCGCGGCGATCGGCGGGGCCGAGGTGCGCAAGGTGATCGCGCGGGCGCCGAAGCTGGTCAACATCGTCACCGGCTGAGGCTGATCTTTTCGGTGGGGCGGGCGTTCCTTCGGGGGCGCCCGCCCTGCGGCGTTCCGGGGGGTCGGTGTGGGTTCGGCGGGGTCTCCGGG
>NZ_LGDO01000038.1:0-27189 GCF_001279805.1 Streptomyces sp. XY431 | reverse complement strand
GTATGGGGGCGGGTGCGGGGGCGGAAGTACTCATGGGCGCCTTCCTACCGGGTCGTCAGGCGTGCCGCCAGCGGTTTTCCCTCGGGGCGGGCCGGGAGGAGGCCCAGTGGGTCAGTGGAAGTCGAAGGCGGGTGCGGTGCCGGCGGAGCGGGCGGCGAGGTGGACCGGCCAGGCGAGGGCGAGGTCCTGCCAGGGGAGGCCGATCGGCGCGAACACGGTCGGCCGGTCGTCCGGCCGGGCCGGGACGGTGCCGCGCAGGACGTCGGCGAACTCGACCGCGAGGTCCGGGTCGGGACCGGAGCCGTGGAGGACCCCGGAGGCGGCGGCGAGGGCGCGGTCGTCCACCACGAGCCGGCTCGCGCGCAGCAGGGCGGGGGAGAGCTCGGTCTTGCCGCGCTCGTCGAAGCCGAGGGCGGTCATGTGCAGACCCGGCCTCAGCACATCGGCGTCCAGCAGCGGTTCGCGCGACCAGGTGGCGGTGATCACGATGTCCGCGGCTTCGACGGCCGCCCGCGCGGTGGGCACGGCCCGGCCGATCGCCGCGGCCCGGTCCGGGTCGAGGTCGTAGGCGTAGACCTCGTCGACCGGCCGCAGGGTGCGCAGCGCCCGGAGCGTGGTCCGGCTCTGCGCGCCGGCGCCGATCACGGCGACCGTCCGCGCGTGCTCCGGTGCGAGCGCGTGGGTGGCCAGCGCGGCGGCCAGGCCGGTGCGCCAGGCGGTGACGGAGGCGGAGTCCAGCAGCGCCAGCAGTTCGCCGTCGGCCAGCGAGTGCAGGCAGACGATCCCGCGGAGTGCGGGTGTCGCGCCGGGGAACTTGGCGTTGACCTTCACGGTGTAGGCGGGCACGTCGGGGAGCAGCCCGGGGAGCAGGCACATCGCGGTGCCGGGGCCGGGGAGCGCGCTGCCCACCCGGTGGGCGGGCGGCAGCCGGTCGGCGGTGCGGAAGCCGGCCTCCAGGGCGGCCAGCGCGGTGGGGAGGTCGAGGGCCGCCTCGACATCGGCACGGGAGAGCAGCAGGGTCATGGGGAGAGTCTGCCCCGGCCGCCGGACGGGGGAGGCGGGGGGCCGAGTCGGGCCCGGTAACGGTCGCGCCGGGACCGCCGGGTCCGGCGGTCGTCGGGCGGGGACCGTCAGGCCGGGAACAGGGTGCCGGGGCGCGGCCCGCCGCGTCGGCTCAGCCGACGCAGGAAGCCGAGCACCCCGGGGGTGCCGGCGGCCCAGGAGGCGGACTCCGTAGAGGGGTCGGCACCGGGCAGCAGCGGGCGGTCGTACGGGCCGCCGCCGCGGGCCAGGATCAGGCCCGCGATCTCCTCGGCGGAGCGCCAGTGGCGTTCGTCGCCGGTGGCCACGGCCAGGTCGACCAGCAGTTCGCCGATGCCGGCGAGGCCGCAGCACTGGCCGACGGGGCCCGTGCGCGGGGCCGGTACGAGGGCGGCGGCCGCGGACTCGGCGGCGCGGGTGACGAGGGCCGGCTCGCCGTACAGCCGTCCGGCCTGGAGCAGGACCGCCCCGAGGCCGGCCAGACCGCGGCACCAGGAGCCGTAGCGGCGGGTCGCGCCGGGGGCGCGGGCCGCGGCCGCTAGGCGGGGGACGTCCTCGGCCAGGCCGTCGACCAGGCGCCGGGCGGCCTCCGCCGTCCCACCGTCGGTGCCGGGCAGGGCGAGGAGGAAGTGCGCGAGGCCGGCCCGACCGTGGGCGAAGCCCTCGACGAGGGCGGCGGTGCCGGGGTTCGGGGCCTCCCGGGGGTCGGTGGGGCGGCCGTCGGTGAGCCGCCGGGCGCAGGCGGCCGCGACGGCCGTGTGGCGTTCGGCCTCCTCGGGCCGGCCGTCGGCGCGGGCCAGCCGGGCCAGCAGCAGCCGGGCGGTGCCGAGGCCGGCGGCGCCGGACACCTGGTCGGCGGGGAGGTCGGCCGGGAGTTCAGTCTGGAGGGCCGCGGAGAGCGGTGTGGTCTCGGTGCCGACGGGTTCGGTGCCGAGCAGGTGGGCCGCCTGGGCGAGGAAGAGGTCGACCCCGGCGCGGCCGTCGTACAGGCCCGGGCCGAGCCGGCCGAGGGCGGGGTGGGCGGCGGTCCACCGGGCGAGTGCGGCGGCCGCGTCGCGGACCTCCGGCCGGTCCGGGTGCTGGAGCAGTTCGAGGCCGAGGCCGGCGGCGCCGTCGTAGCGGGAGAGCAGGGTGCGCGGGCGGGACGGGTGGCTCGCGCCGGGGGAGGCGTCGGGTTGTCCCTCGGCGAGGTCGTGGGCCATCCGGACGCAGCGGTCGAGGGTGTGCCGGACGGCCCGGTCGAGCAGGTCCGCCGTCACCACCGGCGGCCGGTGGGCGGTCCGGTGCGGTGGCGCCGGTGGCGCCGGTGTCGCGGGTGGCGCGGGCCGGATCCCGGGCGCGGCCGGTCGGGCGTCGGGGTCGGGCGGGACCCGCCGCAGGTCGGCGGCGGCCGCCGACCGCTCCTCGGTGTCCAGGCTCAGCAACCCGGCGACCAGGTCGACCGCCGCGGCTGCGGGCCGGCCGGGCCGGGCGGGGGGAGTGGGTCGAGTAGGCAGCGCGCCGGCGAGACAGGCGAGGGTGCGCTCGCGGTTGACGGCCGGGTCCGGGTCGATCACCACGGGGTCCAGGCCGGTGGCGGCCCAGTGCAGGGTGGCGCCCAACCCGTAGTAGTCGTCGGCGGGGTGGGGTCCGACGGGGTCCGGCCCGGCGGTGGCGGGCAGGCCGTAACCGAGGGTGGCGCCCTCCGGCCGCTCGCCGGTCAGCGAACTGACACCGAAGTCGACGAGCGAGCAGGCGCCCGCGGCGTCCAGCACCACGTTGGCGGGCTTGAGGTCGTGGACGACCACCCCGCGCGCGTGCACGGCGTCCAGGACCGTGAGCAGCCCCCGGGCCAGGGCCCACCAGTCGCGGCCCGGCCCCGTTCCGGTCCCGTGCGCGGCGGCGGCCGCCCGGTCGCCGAGGACGTCGTACGGGCCGGCTTCGAGCACGGCCCGGCGGAGGTCGCGCGGTCCGCGGGCGGTGCTCACCAGGTACTCGTCCTCGCCGTGCCGGAAGTAGTCGACCAGGTCCGGCACTCCGGGCACGCCGGCCAGTGCGGCCAGCACCCGCCGTTCGTGCCGGAGCCGGCCGCGGGCGTCGGTGCCGGCCCGGTCCTCGGCGACGAAGGCGCGGGCCTGCTTGACCACCACCTCCCGGCCGCCGGCGACCTCCACTGCACGGTAGACGTGTCCGTTCGGCGAGCGGGTGATCCCGGCGGTGAGCCGGTAGCGGCCGTCGCCGATCCGGGTGGTCGGCGCCGTCCGCCGGGCCGGGTCGGTGGTCGGGCCGGTGGTCGGGCCGGTGATCGGGCCGGTGGTCGTGTCGGCGGCCGGGTCGGCCGCGGTGAACGGGTCCGCCGCCCAGGGCGGTTGGCGGTAGGAGGGCTCCGCCAGCCCCGGGAAGGTCCGGCCGTCGGGGCCGGTCATGACGAGGTCGGGGTCGTCGCCGGAGACCCGGAACGGGCCGTAGCGGTAGTAGACCGGGGCGTCCGGCCGCAGCCGCCGGTCGCTGACCACGCGCGGACCGGTGCGGCCCGCCAGCACCTCGGCCAGTTCCGCGGCCAGCGGCCCGGCCTCCTCGGGCGCCGGGTAGACCGTGACCGCCTTGCCGACGCCGGCGGGGCCGCGGAGCCCGGAGTTGAGCTGGTGCAGGACGGCGGCGGAGGCGGCGAACTTGGCGTCGCAGGTGCGGCCGAGCAGGACGGGGAGGACGAGGTCGACCAGGTCGGGCAGGTGGTCGGGCCGGGCCGAGAGGTGGAGCTTCCAGCCGTGGCCGAGTTCGGGCATCCGCGGGTCCTGGAGGTACAGCCAGCCGTCGCCGCTGTGCAGTCGCCGTCGGGCGCCGGGCGGTGCCGCGAGGTGGGCGGCGAGCCGGGACCGTACGTCCCCCGCCGGTCCGTCGTCGGGCTCCCCGCCTGCAGCCGCTGCCACCATCGTCCGCCGCTCCCTCCCCGGGGTCCGCCCCTCCTGCGCCCTCGTGTGCGCGGGCCGGTGCGACCGCCGGGCCGGGCTGCCCGGCGGTCGCCGCTGTTACTCCGACCGCCCGGCGGGGATCAGGAGTCGAAACCACACTCGAAACGGGTGGGGACGTAGGTGACCCACGGGTCGGCGAGGCACGCGACCGGGGTGAGGTCGGCGGCGAACTCGTCCTCGAAGGTGATGGTGTCCTCGTCGATGTCCAGCGGGCCGGCGTCGCGGATGTCCAGGACCTGAGCGCTCATGAGTGCTTCCTCCCATGCGGGTTGGCGGATTCCTGTTCGACGGCATGGTCATGCTAGCGATTCACTCGTGTTCACCATAGGGGCGCGGCATCATCACATGCGCGACACCTGGGTGTGCGTTCCCGGGGGCGGAAGGTTCGGCCCGGTGTGGTGTGTGACATTGCGCCATAGGGGTGATTTGCACGGTCCCCGGTGCTACGGTCGGATCATGTCCAAGGCCGAAATCGACCAGCTGACCGCCGAGTTCTTCGGGGCGTTCGACAACCGGGACGGCCGCGGTGCCGATGTGGCCCGGCTGCGCCGCCTGATGCTCCCGCAGGGGGTGATCGTCAGCACCCGCCCGGCCTTCACGGTCTACTCCGTCGAGGAGTTCATCGAGCCGCGCGAACGGCTGCTGGAGGCGGACGGTCGACTGGTCGGCTTCTCGGAGTGGGAGACCTCCGAGCGGACCGAGATCGAGGGTGACGTCGCGTCGCGCTTCGGCGAGTACCGCAAGTCCGGCTTCTTCGACGGCAAGCCCTACGAGGGCGACGGGACGAAGACGATCCAGTTCGTGCGGACCCCGGAGGGCTGGCGCATCGCGGCCTTCTCCTGGTGCGACCGGATCTGACCCACCCGGACCCCCGGACCTGACCTGACCCGACCTGACCTGATCGTCCGGCGCCGGACGGTCCTTGGCGGGCCCGGGCGGGCCCGGGTCGGTGGTTGGCCGACGGCATGGCAGCATCCCGGGTGTGGTGATCTACGACGAACGACTCTCCGTCCCGCTGCGCTGGTGGCTGGCCGCGCTGGTGGCCGCCGCTGCGCTCGCGGCGGCGCTGCTCCCGCTCTCCCCGGTGTTCGCCGTCGCCGCCGGTGCCGTCCTGCTGATGGCGCTCGGGCCGGCGTTCGGCCGGTACGGCGGGGTGCGGATCCGGGTGTGCGACGGCGTGCTGGTGGCCGGTCCGATCGTGCTGCGGGGCGAGCACGCGGGCGCGGTCGAGGTCCTCGACCAGGCCGCCGCCTTCGCCTGGCGCACCCGGCTGGCGAGCCCCCGGGCCCGGCTCCTCATCCGCAGCTACCTCCCCTGCGCGGTCCGGGTGGAGGTCGCCGAGCCCTCCCTCCTCTGCCCCTACGTCTACCTCTCCACCCGCCGTCCGGCCGCCCTGGCCGCCGCGCTCGCCGAGGCGCGCGACCACTGCACCGCCCCGGCCGGCCGGGCCCGCTGACGGCCGCTCCGGCCTGGCCCCGGCCGGCGCTCCCCTCAGACAGCGGCGCCCGCGGTGCCGGACGCGCTGGGGCGCGCTCTTTGGCGCCCCGGGGGGTGGGCGCTGCGGGGTCGGAGTGGTGGGAATGGCCCTGTCCGTGAGTGACGGATGGGACTGGTGGTGCTGGTGCGAGTTCAGGTGCTGGTGGGATTCGGTGTGTTCGGGGTGTTCTGGGGCGCCTGGGGTGCGCTGATCCCGGAGATCCAGCGGCAGGCCGGGGTGGGCAACGGCGAACTGGGTGTCGCCGTGCTGATGATCGGACTCGGCGCCCTGGGCTCGATGCGTCCGGCCGGAGCCGCCGTGGACCGCTTCGGCCGCTCGGCCGTCGCCGTGATCCTCCTGCTGATGGCCGCTGCCGCCGTCCTGCCCGGGCTCGCGCACGGGGCGCGGGTGCTGATGGCGGCGCTCGCCGTGCTGGGCGCGGCGTCCGGGGCCGTCGACGTCGGGGTCAACACCCTGGCGAGCGAGGAGGAGAGCCGCTCGGGCCGGCTGATGAACGCCGCCCACGCCTGCTTCTCCGCCTGCGTGGTGCTCGGCGCCCTCGGCTCCGGGCTCGCCCTGGAGCGCGGCCTCGCGGCGGACCGGGTGCTGCTGCTGACCGCCGTGCTGCTGACCGGCGCGGCCGTGGTGATCGGGTTCCCCGGCCCGGCGGGGCTGCCGGCCGTGTCCCGCCGCGACCGACAGCGGGCTGCCGTCACGGACCGGCCGCTGCTGGCCCTCGGGGCGCTGTGCGCGCTCGCGTACCTGGTCGAGAACGCCTGGCAGAGCTGGAGCGCGGTGATGCTGCGCTCGGTCTTCCACACCGGGTCCGGTGCGGCCGCCGCCGGTCCGGTGGTGTTCGCGGCCGCCGCCGCGGTCGGCCGACTGGCCGGGCACGGGCTCACCGCCCGGTTGCCGCAGCGGCACCTGCTCGCCCTGGGCGCGGCGGTGGCGGCCGTCGGCACCCTGGGCGCCGCGCTGGCGCCGGGCGCGCGGTCGATGCTGGCGGCGCTCGTCGTGGCCGGCCTGGGCACCTCGGTGTGCGCGCCCACGATCCTCTCGCTGGCCGGGGAGCAGGCCCGCCCCGAGGTCCGCTCGTCCGCCGTGGCGGTCGTCGCCTCGATCGGCTACGGCGGCTGCCTGCTCGGCCCCGCCGCCGTCGGCCTCACCGCCTCCTCGGCGGGCCTCCGGGCCGCTCTGTGCGGTGTCGCGGGGACGGCGGCGGCGCTTGCTCTCGCCTCCCTGCTGCCCGGGCCCGGGCCCCGGCAGGCCCAGCAGGACCGGCAGGCCCGGCAGGCCCGGGAGCCCCGGCCGCTCGACGCGGAGAGCTGAGCCGGTGCGGTCGCCGCAGCGGCGTGTTCGGGGCGGGCGGGGTGGCGGCCCGGCGCGGCCGGGGTGGGGGAGTGCGCCGGTGGTCGTCCCGTCCGTCTGTTCGGTTGGAGCTGGGGTGCCCGTATCTGTGGTGTGATGGACGGATGATCGACGAAGGTTTCGCCGCGGAATGCCTGGGCCCGGTGGGGGAAGCGGTCCGACGGGCGGCGGCCGCCGAGATCATGCCGCGCTTCCGCTCGCTGACCGCCGACCAGGTGGCCGAGAAGAAGGGCCCGCACGACCTGGTGACGGTCGCCGACCGGGGTGCGGAGGCGCACCTGACGGCCGCGCTGACGCAGCTGCTCCCCGGTTCGGTCGTGGTGGGGGAGGAGGCGGTCGACGCGGACCCCGGCCTCTACGCGGAGCTCGGCGGAGACCGGCCGGTCTGGATCGTGGACCCGATCGACGGGACCCGTACCTTCGTCCGCGGCGACGAGGGCTTCTGCACCCTGGTCGCGCTCGCGCACCGGGGCGAGCTGCTGGCCTCCTGGACCTACTCGCCGGTCCGCGACGAGATGGCGACGGCCCTGCGGGGCGGCGGCGCCCACCTGGACGGCGTCCCGCTGTGGGCCGGGGCGCCCGCGGCCGGGGCCCCGCTGGAGATCGCCGCCTCCCACCCCCGCTTCACCACGCCCGCCCACAAGCGCGCGCTGCTCGGCCTGCGCGCCGAGGGCGTGCGCACCCGGCCGTGCGCGGGTTCGGCGGGGCTGGAGTACCTGGCGATCGCCAGGGGCGCCGTCGACGCCACGGTGTTCGCCTGGGAGAACGCCTGGGACCACGCGGCCGGGCTGCTCCTGGTCGCCGAGGCGGGCGGGGCCCATGCCACGCTCACCGGCGCGCCGTTCCGCCTCGCCGGCGGCAATGTCCTCCCCTTCACCACGGCCCGCGACGCCGCGACCCTGACCCGGATCCGGGGCCTCCTGCTGGGCGAGGCCCCGGCCGGGTAGCCGGGCGGGGGCGCCTCAGCGAGCCCCCGGGGGTCAGTCGGCGACCTGGTCCCGGACGGCGTCCGGGAGGCGGCGGCCGGTGACCGAGCGCCAGGCGCGTTCGACGGCGCGGGGGCCGAGGTCGACGGTCAGGCGGCGCAGGCCGACCACGCTCGGCCAGGTCGCCGGGTGCGGGAACTCCTCGAAGCAGTTGATGCTGCGGACCAGCCACTCCATCGCCTCCCGGGGCCGTCCCTGCTCCGCCGCGAACAGCCCGAACTGGCCGAAGGTGCGGGCCAGTCCGAGGGTGTCGCCGATCCGGTGCGAGACGTCCAGCGCCTTGCGGTACCGGGCCTCGGCCTCCGCCGCCCGGCCGCCCGCCTGGGCGGTCAGCCCGAGCTGGTGGTGCCCGGCCGAGACCCCGGCTTGGTCGCCCAGCTCCTCCCGGAGTGCCAGCGCCCGGGCGAAGCGGCGCTCCGCCTCGGCGAGGTCCCCGCGCCGGGTCGCCACCAGGCCGAGCTGGTGTTCGCCGAGCGCCGTGCCGACCGCATCGCCGAGGTCCTGGCGGATCTCCAGCGCCTTGCGGTGCTGGGCCTCGGCCTCCTCGAACCGCTCCCGCGCGGCGGCCAGCACACCGAGCCGGTGGTGGGCGTCGGCGGCGCCGGCCCGACTGCCGGACTCCTCGGCGAGATCCAGCGCCCGCTCGCACCACTCCTCCGCCTCGTCGAGCCGGCCCAGCTCGGCGGCGACGGCGGCGAGCCGGTGGTGGAGCTCCGCCGTGACGGACAGGTCGGCCGCCGCACCGACGGCCGTCGCACTGACGGCGGCCAGCGCCTGCCCGAAGCACCCGTGGGCGTCCTCGAAGCGGCCCTGCTCCTCGGCCAGGACGCCGAGCCGGTGGTGGCAGGCGGCCGCCCGGCCGGTCTCGCCCAGGCGCTCGAAGAGGTCCAGGGCCTGCCGGGTCCGCCGCTCGGCGTCGTCCGGCCGGCCGAGCCGATGGGCGATCACCCCCAGCTGATGGTGGCCGATCGCGAGGCCGTCCACGTCCCCGAGCCGCTCCAGCAGGGCCTGCGACCGCAGGAACCACTCCTCGGCCTCGCCGAAGTCGCCCCGGTCGACAGCGATCCCGCCGAGCCGCTGATGGCAGTCGGCCAGCTCGTCGAGCTGCTCGGAACCGGGCGGGTGCAGTTCGGCGGCGCGGTGGATCTCGCGGTAGGCGCGCTCGGCCCCGTCCACCCGGCCCAGCCGCAGCAGCCGCCGGGCGTCGGCGCCGACCACGTACAGCCACAGGGACCCGGCCGGGCTGTCGAGGACGGGCGGGGTGCCGTCGGCCTCCTCCACGGCGAGCCGCACCCGGTCGATCCAGTGGCGGGCCTCCAGGTCGGTGCCCCGGGCGTTCCAGTGGTCGTGCAGCGGCCGGACGAGCGCCAGCGCCTGCAGCCACAGGCCCCGGTCCAGGGCCCGGGCGAGCATCGCGCCGATCGTCGGCCGCTGGAGGTCGAGCGCGGTCAGGGCGAACTCGACACTGCCGTTGTGCAGTTCGCGGGTGAGCAGCAGACAGAAGTTGACCTGGGCGCCGAGCAGGGCCTGCAGCCCGGCCTCCTGCTCCTCGGCGAAGCCGGGCCCGGCCGCGCGCCACCCGGCGGCCAGCGCGTCGGCGACCGTGGGGTGGACCCGGTAGGCGGTGCGGCCGCAGGGTGTCAGCAGACCGAGCTCCGCCGCCCGCCGCAGCAGTCGCTGCCAGTCCTCGGTGCCGAGGCCCCGGAAGCGTTCGGGGGCGAGCGGATGGCGGGAGAGCAGGGCGAGCACGGTGGCATCGGCGACCCCGTGCACGAGCGGGACGGCCGTCAGCGCCCGGCGGTCGGCCGCGCCGAGGCGGGCCAGCGCGTAGGCGGTGCTCACCGCGAGCGCCGCCGGAACGGCCTCGGGGGTGGGGAGCGGGTTCGCCTCGGCGGGGGTGTGCGGCAGGGCGGCCGCGCCGCGCACCAGGGTGTCCAGCGTCTGCCACGGCTCGTGCGCGTCGAGCGAGGAGAGCGCGAGCCGCATCGCCAGGGGGTGCCCGCCCAGCCACTCCAGCAGTTCGCCGAACACCCGCAGACCGCGTCGGCGGACGGTGTCGGGGGATCCGGGGGATCCGGGGGTGTCGAGCGTGTCGGGGGAGGGGCCGAGCAGCTGCTCGGCGAAGGCGACGGTCTCGCCCGGGTCGAGGCCCGGCACCTCGATCCGCAGTGCTGCGGGGCCGAGCCAGTCCTCGCGGGTGCGGCTGGTGAGCAGGACGGTGCTGCTCCCCTGCCGGGCGACCAGGTCGAGCAGGGCCCGGAGCCCGGCGTGCTCCTCGTCCGGCGTACCGGGATCCTGCGCATCGGGGTTCGCGGCCAGGGAGTCGACGCCGTCCCAGATCAGCAGCAGGCGGCGGGTGGCCAGCGCCTGTTCGACGGCCGCCCGGCGCTCGGCGGGCGGGAGCGGGTCGAACTCCTCGGGAGCGAACAGCCGGCGGCCGATCCGCTCGACCACCCCGGCCGAGGCGGGCCGGGCCGCGCCCGGTTCGAAGGGGTGCAGCACCACGGCGTCCGGCCCGTCCACCGCGCCGGTCTCCCGGCACCAGCGGCCGAAGGCCTTCGCCAGCTCGGTCTTCCCGATGCCGGCGGCGCCGTGGAGGAGGACCACCCGGTCCGCCCGCGTGGCGGCGTCGAGGCCGAGCAGCAGTCCGTCGCGTCCGACGAACTCGCCGACGGGTGCGAGCTCTCCCCACTGGTTCGCGGGTTCCGTTGTTGCCGTGCCCCCGGTCGTCGCGTGCGTGTGCGCGTCCGCCGGCTGAACGGCCCGTGCGGTGCCCGGTCCGGGCAGTGCCGCCTCGTGCCGGCTGTACAGCACCGGGACCGTCCAGTCGGCCAGGGGCAGCGCGCCCCTGGGGGAGGTGCGCCGGTCGTGGGAGGCGAGCCGGCGGCGTCCGGCCGCCACGGCCAGGGTCACCGGCTCGCCGGTGCGGAGCCGTTCGTAGCAGGTGGCGAGGAACCCGGCGGCGGCCGGCGCGTCGAGGTGGTACGGCAGCGCGAGCACGGCGTGCGCGCCCTCCTGGAGCAGCCGGGACGCGGCCACGGCCTCCGGCAGTCCGGGCTCGGGGGCGGACCGGCCGGTGGTCAGGACCACCAGCGGGACCGGGGCCGAGGCCGGCACGTCGGTCGGACCGGACCCGTCGAAGTGGACGGCGTGGAACGGCCGGCCCTCCTCCCGAGCCTCGTGCAGCACCTCGGCCAGACGGTCCGGTGTCGGTGGGCGCAGGACGGTGGGTTCGACCGAGCCGTGCTCCGCGCGCAGTCGCCGCAGCAGCGTGGGGGCGAGGGGCCGGCGGCCGGGGCGGGCCGGGTCGTCGGGGGCGGCGACCACCAGCAGCACCCGCAGCCGGGGCCCGCCGGTCCCGGGGGCCGGGCTGCCCCCGTCCTCCGTGTCCGGTGTCCGGCGGCTCAGCACGACATCGTCCAGGAGCAGCGGCACCGGTCGGTCCGGGTCCGTCATCAACTCCCAAGGGAGGGCGAGCAATTGCGCGGAGCCCGAGCGCAGCACGATCTCCAGCCCGTCGCGGCCGCGGCTGCGGGCCCGGAGGTAGGCGTCCCGCCCCGGCCCGGTGCCGAACAGCGCGGAGAACACCCGCGTGCCCCAGTCGGGGAGCTGCCGGGCGATCTGCGGACCCCGCTCGCCGTACGCGCCGAGCGGGGTCCGCAGATAGTCCTCCAGGTACCAGCGCAGGCTCTCCATCGGTGCGTCGGCCAGGGGCCGGCGCAGCCATCCGGCGTCGACGGCGGGTGCCGGGGACGCCTCCCCGGACGGCTGTTCCGTCACCAGCATCCGGCCGTCGGCGTGGAGGTCCACCACCAGACGTTCGACCACAATCGCCCCCAGCGAGAGCGGAGCGGCCGGGCGGCCGTTCCGCTGCGGAGCACAGGGTAGCGGCGTCGTCGCCGTACCCGCGCGTCCGGGCGCAAAGAGCCGGTAACGATCAGTCAAAGAGCGCCGCGAGGCGGGGCCGGACGGTCAGCGGTCCTGCGGATCGGGGACGTACGGACGGATTTCCAGACGCCAGGGGTCGGACGGTTTGCTGGTGTGCAACTGGAGCACTCCGGGCCTCGGCAACTGCAGGGTGCGCAGGGCCTCGCCGCTCTCCCAGGCGCCCAGGGTCGGGCTTCTCGGCAGTCCGGGGGGTACCGGGCACCCGCACTTCTCGAAGGCCTCGGGGATCCGTCCGCAGGCGCAGACGAACACGGCGGACCAGGAGGAGGACTTGACGTGTGCGACGCAGTCGACCGGTGTGTCCGGGCCGACGGCCAGGACGGTGGAGCCGTAGCCCTCCATGACGCCGGTCAACTCGTCGATCTCGTCGGGGCTGTACAGGCGGACGGACCACTCGCCGGAGCCGCTGGATTCCACGCAGAGGTGGGTGAAGTCGCGGGTCAGGAGGGTGCGCACGCCTTGCCGTTTGTCGAACGAGCCGAGGAAGATGAGCGAGGAGTGCGACTTGATGCGGTCGCGCGTCCTGGTCACGGGTTTGATGCTGAGGTAGCCCTTCGTCGCGACCTCGATCTGGGCCACGGCGGCGGTGCCCTCCGGCCACTCGATGGGGAACTCGTACTCGGTCTCCTCGTCGCTCTCGCACTGTCCGGAGAAGTGGAACCGCTCGCCCGGCTGCCGCCGGGGCACCGGACCCCGGTCGTCGCTGGGGCCGGTGGCGGGGCGCAGTCGGGGGAGGTCCTTCTCGGCGGCTTTGGCCGCAGGCGCGCTTGGGCGTACGGGCTTGGGTTCGGGCTCGGGGTCAGGCTTGGGTTCGGGCTTGGGGTCGGGCTTCGGTGCGGTGGCCGGGCGGTCCGGGCCGACTGTCGCGGCCGGCTTTACCGGGGCGGGCTTCGCGACGCTCGGTGCGTCGGCGTCGGCGTCGTCGGTGCCGGTGCTGCCGGTTTTGAGGGCAGCGGTACTGAGGGCGGCGGTACTGAGGGCGGCCTCCGCCCTGGCCGCCGAACGCGCGGCCTGCCGGGCGGACGACAGGGTCAGGCGCCACAGGGCCGCGGTCGTCACCAGGCAGCCCAGCGCGAATCCCACCAGTAGTCCCACAGCCACAGTCGTCGCCCCCCGGCTCCGGAGTCCCGCTCCCGTGACCCGAGAGTACGCGCGCCGACGGGCCTCAACCATGGTCCGGTCGAGGGGAATCGGAGCGGGCCGCTCGTCGGCCTCCGGCACCGGCCGTACGACCCCGGCGCCGCCCCGCGGTACCACGACGGGGCAGCCGCGATGCCTCATGAGGCAGACCGAACGTTCCGTTGGGGCGTTGCGACCCCCGGCAGACCCTCTTCGGGCATGCCCCGTTCACCTGGCAGCCCCCGGCCGGACGTGGCGCTGACCAGCACTGTCGCGCTCGCGTCAACGGTGGCGGGGGTCACTGGCGGGGCGTCAAACCGCCCGGGCGGCCGCTCCTTCGAGTGATCTGCGTCACACTTGACCGTGAATTGCGGCTGGGATTCACTCGTTTTGGCGGGGGGCAGACGGAACCCGAAATTCTTCGGAGTTCGCTCCGGGGGTCGCTCGCCGGAATGTTGTTCGTCATCGTTTTCTGAGACATGGAGGTGCTGTCATGAAGCTCGTTCACTTCGTGAAGAAGGTCATGCCGGAGAAGAGCCTGAAGGCCTACGCCTGGTACGGCTGGATCTAATTCCGGCGGTCCGTTGCCGGACGCGTGCCCGGCGGGTCCCTGAGCGGACCCGCCGGGCACGGCCCGCTCGTCGTGGGCGGGCCGTTCGCCGAGGGCGGGCCCCTGTCACCACAGCCGTTCACCCTTGGAGCCACGGATGGCCATGTCCAGCACCGGGCGGAGCGCCCGCGTCACCGTCTTCGCACCGCGGATCGACGAACTCCTCAACAAGTACCGAGGTCAGGACCTCTTCCGTCTGGAGGCGGACACCGTCGGCGTGTCCGGCGTCGACCTCATGGACGGGCTGCTGCGCAGCAGGCCGGCCAATGCCGAGGAGCGACCGACCTTCAAGCCCGTGCGGGGGCGGCTCGTCACCAAGCCCGATGCGGCGGCGCTCATGCAGGCCGTGTCGGCCGACGTCCGGACGGCGTTGAAGAAGCCCCTGGGCGACCGGACCGATCTCACCGGGAAATGGCCGCACACACCGCACATCTATTTGCGGGACCTGGTTTTCGGGGAGGAGAGTTTCCGCTTCCGGATCCTGGTCGACCGGCGCCTGGAACTCACCCCGAAATTGACCTGGATGGCCGTCACGGCCGGTACCGCGATGCTCGGGAAGCCGGGTACCGAAATTCCGTTGTCGAATCTGGCGGCCCGGGTGCTCGACGCCGAGACCTATGACGACCGTCGCTACGCGATGTACCTCTACCGGCGGGTGGCCGGGCCGATCTGCTTCACCGTGGCCGCGCTCGTGACCAATGCGGTCTGGCTCGGCGCGCCCTTCGACGACGAGGTGTCGAACCGGGACATCCTGCTGGAGGCGCTGCGGCTGCTGCCGCCCTCCTGGAACATCCTGCGGGTCGCCTCCCCGGAGTTCGGCGCCGTGGACGGGCGGATCGGGCCCAAGGACGACCTGCTCCTGCTCCCGCTGCTGAGCCACCGCGACCCCCGGCTGTGGGACGACCCGGAGACCTTCCGGCCGGAGCGCTGGAAGGGCGTCGACCCCGACAACCAGCCCGGCTACCTGCCGTTCGGGCATGCCAGTGAACGCTGCTGGGGGCGCCACATGGTGCTGCCGCTGGCCGAGCGGATCCTCGACATCGTCCGCCGGGACGGACTGGTGCCCAGCCCCGACCAGCAGGTCGGCAAGGTCGAGCTGGACGGTCTGCTGGAGGTCGCCGGCGTCCGGATGGTCCGCCGCTGACCCGACCGCCGCTGACCCGCCTTCCGCCGACCCGACCGCCGGCGGGTCGGCGGCGAAGGCGGACGGCGGCCGGGCGACCGGCGGGGGCACCGCAGCGTACGCCCGCCGCCGCCCGGCCGCGCTCGAACGCGAGTGCGGCGGGCCGGTCCGTCCGTCCGCCGCTCGTCCATCGGTACGGTCGCGTCCCGAGGACGGCCGCGGTCGCGGCCCCGGCCCCTACGCTGCGTCGTCATGCGCCTGACATCGTGGAAGCGCGCCGTGCGCGCAGTGCTGCCCCTTCTCCTCGCCGGTCCGCTGCTCGCGGCCGTACCGGCCCATGCCGCCCCCGCCCAAGCTGCCCCGGCCCACCGCGCCGCCGCCCGGACGGCCGACCTGCCGCTCCCGGTGACGACGGTGAGCGACCGGGCCACGACGCCGCCCGGCGGCTCGTTCACCGTGACGGTGACCCTCACCAACCCCCATGACACCCCGATCCGCTTCGTCTACCAGACCGTCCAGCAGACCTACGACACGTCGACCGACGTCGCGTACGCGGGGCTGAAGTACACGGCGACCGCGTGCAACGGGGTGCCGAACCCGACGGTCTGCGGCAACCCGCAGTCCGGTGCCTTCGGTGCCCTGTTCGGGCTGCCCCTCGCCCCGGGCGCCAGCACCAGTTACACCCTCACCTACACCGTCGCTCCCGACTCGGCCTGCGGCAGTGGGCTGAACGTCGACTTCTACTCCTACGTGTACTACGAGTACCAGGGCGGCGCGGCGTTCAACGACGGCCTCACGGGCGTGCGCGGCACCGACGTGCCCTGCTCCTGAGCCCGGTCGGGCACCCGTCAGCCGGGCACCGGCGCGTGCCGGGTGAGCCCGGCCCGGACGGCGACGTCCAGCGCCGGCTCGAAGCGCAGCACCTCGCGGTCGTCGTCCCCGACCCCGGCGGCCGCGAGCAGTTCCGCCACCGCGCCGGCGTCGACGGTGCGCTCCTCGGCGCGGCGCAGGAAGCGCGTCACGGCGGCGGCGAAGGCCGGTTCGTCCTCGCGCAGCACCCACGCCAGCTCCGCCGCCTCGCTGAGGAACAGCTGCTCCGATCCGAGCCACGGCGCGGCGGCGGCCAGACCGTCCTCGGCCAGGGCGTCCGGGTAGGGGATCCGGTGCCAGGCCCCGTCCTGCCACCAGTAGAGGAAGCCGAACAGATTTCCCTGGGCGTCCTCGCGCAGCTGCTCCCAGGGCAGCCACTCCGGGCCGCCGGTCAGGAAGTCGATCTGCCGGCCGTCGACATGGGTGTGGCTGCCGTCGGAGTCCTGGCCGCAGAACACCGCGTGGCCGTCGTCGACCAGGGTGAGGCGCCACCAGAAGGAGCCGCCGCCCTTCTCGCTCCACACGCCCTGCTCGTCCAGCCAGTGCTCGCGGTTCCCCTGGGCGGCGTCCAGCAGGGCGAGCAGTACGGCGCGCGCCCACACCTGCCCGGCGTCGTCGAGGTCCTCGGGCCGGCTCGGCCTGTGCATGATCGTCGTCCCCTCCGTCGGATGGCGGACAGCCTGCCACAGACCTGTGACAGTCCGGGCGAAACCCCCGACTCCCCTCGGCGGGACCCCGGCGGGATCCTTGCGACACCCAGGGCGACACCCCGGTGGGACCCCCGCCTGCGGAGGGCGGACCCGCGACGAGGACAATGGCGCGGTGAACGACACGATCGACCTGCCCCGCGCGCACGGCCCGCAGCAGCCGCAGGACCCGGGCGCGGACTACCAGGACCTGGTCCGGGACGCCATGGCGGCGGCCGTGCGCTCGCCGCTGCGCGGCCGGGTCGCCGACTACATCCCGGCGCTGGCCGAGGCCGACCCGGCGGCGTTCGGGATGGCGATCGCGACCGTGGACGGCCGGGTGTTCGGCGCGGGGGACTGGCAGCAGCCGTTCTCCGTCCAGTCGGTGTCCAAGCTCTTCACCCTCGCGCTCGCGCTGGCCGAGGGCGGCGACGGTCTGTGGAGCGGCGTGGGCCGCGAACCCTCCGGCAACCCGTTCAACTCGCTGGTCCAGCTGGAGACCGAGCACGGCATCCCCCGCAACCCCTTCATCAACGCGGGCGCCCTCGTGGTCACCGACCGCCTGCTGGAGCTCACCGGCGACGCGGTCGGCACCGTCCTGGACTTCCTGCGCGCGGAGTCCGGCGACCCGGCCGTCGCGGTGAACCGCGCGGTCGCCGCCTCCGAGGCCGAGCACGGCCACCGCAACGCCGCCATGGCGCACTTCATGGCCGGCTACGGCAATCTGCGCAATCCGGTCGAGGACGTCCTCACGCACTACTACGCGCACTGCGCGATCGAAACGAGCTGCCGGGACCTGGCCCTGGCCGGCCTCTTCCTCGCCCGCCACGGCGTGCGCGCCGACGGGTCGCGGCTGCTGTCGCGCAGCGAGGCCAAGCGGATCAACGCCGTGCTGCTCACCTGCGGTACCTACGACGCGGCCGGCGAGTTCGCCTACCGGGTGGGCCTGCCCGGCAAGAGCGGGGTCGGCGGCGGCGTCCTGGCGGTGCTGCCGGGCCGGGGCACGGTCTGCACCTGGAGCCCCGGACTGGACGCTGCCGGGAATTCGGTGCTCGGCGTGGCCGCCCTGGACGCCCTGACGACGGCGACCGGCTGGTCCGTCTTCTGATGAGCGCCCAGCCCGCGCCGTCCACGCCGTCCGCGCCGTCCGCGCCGTCCAACCGGTCCAACGAGCCTGCGCCGTCCGCCCGGTCCGCCGAGCCCGCGCCGTCGGTCTTACCCGCGGCGGCGTCCGTCCCCGCGCCCCGGGGTCCGCACGGTACGCCCGGCCGGCCCGCCGCCGCAGCGTGCGGTGACGGACCTGCAGCTGACGGTCACGCATTTGTTATGTCCCCTTCACCGGTCCGACGACCGGCCCCGTCATGCTCTGCACCGGCGGAAGCCACCGCCGAAGGCGCGCCGGCCCGCAGGCGCACTGACAAGGGGACACCCATCGTGACCGTCCGCCGCACCCTCATCGGCACCCTCGCCGTCGGTCTGCTCGCCGCGGCCGCCGCGCTCGTGCCGATCGGCTCCGCCGCCGAGGCCGCCGAGCGCACCCCCGGCGAGCTCCCGTTCGGCTCCGCCACCACCGTCGGCCTGCACAACACCTACGACCCGGCCGCCTTCGGCTACCTCGCCCAGGGCCTCGACACCGGTACCGGCATGATCGAGCTGGACGCCTGGCCGAACATCGTCACCAAGGAGTGGAAGGTCAGCCACTCCAACCCGCTCGGCAACACCAACAACTGCGTCAGTGCCACCACGCCCTCCCAGCTCTACTCCGGCAGCGGCAACAAGAACCTGGACACCTGCCTCGACGACGTCCGGGTCTGGCTCGCCGCCCACCCCGCCGCTGGTCCGCTGGTGATCAAGCTGGAGCTCAAGCCGGGCTTCTCCGGGAACCGCGGCATGGGCCCGGCCCAGCTGGACGCGCTGATCGCCGCCCACCTCGGCTCCGCCGCGCTGCGCCCGGCCGACCTGCTCGCCAAGCCGGGCGGCGGCAGCTACCCGACCCTCGACGACGCCGCCCGCGCCGGCAACTGGCCGACCAGGGCGGCGCTCGCGGGCCGGGCGTTGGTGTACGTGATCCCCGGTACGGTCGAGCTGGACAACCCCTTCGACACCCTGCACACCGACGTCGAGTACGGCCGCTACCTGCGCGACCTGGCGGCGGCGGGCCGGATCGGCGAGGCCCGGATGTTCCCGACCGCGCTCGGCGCGGCGGCCGGCGACCCGCGCACCCGGTACAGCGAGACCTCGATCCGGCCGTGGTTCGTGGTCTTCGACGGTGACGCCTCCGCCTATGTGAACGGCATCGACACCTCCTGGTACGACACCAACCACTACCTGCTGACGATGACCGACGCCCACAACGTCGCCCCGGCGATCAGCGGCACCGACCCCACCGCCGACCAGGCCCGCACCCGGGCCGAGCAGCTCGCCCGCGCCCACGCGAGCATCGTGTCCAGTGACTGGCGCAAGCTCCCCGCCGTGCAGTCGCTGGTCCTGCCGCGCGGCTGATCCGCGGTCACCGGGGCGGCGGACGCCAGAACGCGGGTGCCGCCGCTCCGGAGCCCGCGCGTTCACGCCGGTCAGGGGCCGGAGCGGGCCGAAATCCGGTTGCCGCCCGGGCGTCCGCCGCCTAACGTCCACCGCATGCTGCCTTTGGTCGAAACCGACGAACAGTGGGACGCCGTCGTCCCGGACGAGGCGGTCATGCGCCCTGGTGTCGAGGATCTCTGCGCCCGCTTGGGGCTGCGCGGGTTCGCCCCGGAGCGCTTCCCCGAGGGCTCCCAGCCGGTCTACGCCCTCGGGGAGGAGCTGGTCCTCAAGCTCTATCCCAAGGCCGCCGCCGAGGACGGCCGCACCGAGGCCCGGGTGCTCGCCCACATCGGCGGCCGACTGCCGGTGCCGACACCGGAGCTGCACGAGGCCGGCGAGTACGAGAACGGCTGGCGGTACGTCCTGATGTCCCGGCTGCGCGGCGCCGAACTCGCCCCGGCCTGGGCGGACCTGTCGCCCGCCGACCGGGAGCGGATCGCGGTCGAGGCGGGGGAGACGCTGGCGGCCCTGCACGCGCTCGACCCGGGGCCGTTGGCCGATGTGCTCGGCCCCGGCGACTGGGGCGCCTTCACCGACCGGCAGCGCGCCGGGGCCGTCGGGCGCCAGCGCGAGCGCGGCCTGCCGGACGCCTGGCTGGAGCGGATCCCCGGCTTCCTGGACGCCGCGGACCTGCCGCGCGAGCCCGAACGCGTGCTGCTGCACACCGAGTTCATGCGCCAGCACCTGCTGCTCGACCCGACCACCGGGCGGCTGTCCGGGCTGTTCGACTTCGAGCCCGCGATGATCGGCGACCGGGCGTACGACTTCGTCGGCGTCGGCGTCTTCGTCACCCGGGCCGAACCGGGGCTGATGGCACGGTTCGCGGCCGGGTACGGCCGGGCCGTCGACCCGCGCGCGGCCCTGGCCTGGACGCTGCTGCACGTGTACAGCAACCTGCCCCGCTACCTGCGGGAGGTGCCGCCGCCCCCGGGGGTGGACACCCTGGAGTCGCTCGCCGAGCACTGGTTCGGGCTCGGCTGACGGGAGCGGCGGCAGTCCGGACTCAGGCCCGCCCGGGGCGGGCCTGAGTCCGGACTTCGGCTACGGCTTCCCGTTCCAGTCCTCGGCCAGCAGTCCGAGCACGACCTCGTCCAGGAACTCCCCGCTCACCCAGGCCGAGCGGCGCAGGGTGCCCTCGAGCACGAAGCCCGCGCGGGTGGCGGCGGCGACCATCGGCCGGTTGTCGGCCAGCGTCTCGACCTGGAGCCGGTGCAGGCCGCGCACCGTGAAGCCGTAGTGGCACAGCAGCCGCACCGCCTCGCCCGCCAGTCCGCGTCCGCGGAAGCCGGGCCGCAGGGCGAGGCCGAGGTGGGCGAGCCGGTTGTGGGTGTCGATGCCCCACAGCAGGGCCTCACCGGCCAGTTCGCCGGAGGACAGCTCGACCACGGAGAAGCAGGCCGCGTCCTCCCCGGCCGGTGCCACGGCGTACGGGGACTCGGCGGCGCCGGGGGAGATCGGCCGCCACGGCCGGGAGTCGGCCCGGGAACGGGTGGGTACGTCGTCGTAGAGCTCGCTCTGGAGTACCGCGACGTCGCTGTCGTGGCGGGCGCGAAGGCCGATTCGGTCGTTCTGTAGCATGTCACATTGCTAACAGTCGGAGCCTGCCCCGGCAACAGGTTTTCGCCCGGTGGCGGCCCGGGCGGGGAATGCCTCCGCCGCGGACGGCTGTTGCCAGGGACGTGACCGCCTCGCCCGCCCTGCGCCTCTCCGTACTCGACCGTTCCCGGACCCGCCGGGGGGAGGAGCCCGCGCAGGCGCTGCGCGACACCGTGGCCTTCGCGGTGGAGGCCGAGCGGCTCGGCTACCACCGGTTCTGGGTCTCCGAGCACCACGGCGTGCCGGGCGTGGCCGGGTCGGCGCCGACGGTGCTGGCGGCGGCGGTGGCCGCGGCGACCTCGCGGATCAGGGTCGGCACCGGCGGGGTGATGCTCCCCAACCACCGGCCCCTGGTCGTGGCCGAGCAGTTCGGTGTGCTCGCGGCGCTCTTCCCCGGCCGGATCGACATGGGCCTCGGCCGGTCGGTGGGCTTCACCGACGGCGTCCGCCGCGCGCTGGGCCGGGAGAAGGACGCCGCCGACGGGTTCCCGGAGCAACTCGCCGAACTCCTCTCCTGGTTCGACCCCGACGCGCGCGGCCCCGGCGGAGTGCACGCCCGCCCCGCCGAGGGCCTGGACGTCCCCGCGTACGTGCTGGCCACCGGCGCGGGCGCGGAGGTCGCCGCCGACGCCGGGCTGCCGCTGGTCATCGCGGCCGTGCGGGGCGAGGAGGCGATGCGGGCCGCGATCGACCGCTACCGGCAGCGCTTCCGGCCCTCCGCCCGCGCCGAGCGGCCCTATGTGGTGGTGTCGGGGACGGTCGCGGTGGCCGGGACCGAGGACCGGGCCCGGGCGCTGCTCGTCCCGGAGGCCTGGTCGAGCGCCCACAGCCGGACCCACGGCGAGTTCTCGCCGCTCGAACCCGTCGAGGAGATCCTCGCCCGGTCGATGGGCGCGCGTGAGCGCACCGCCTTCGAGCAGGCCCTCACCGGCCACATCGCCGGCACCCCCGACCAGGCCCTCGACGCACTGACGGGCCTGCTGGAGCGCACCGGCGCGGACGAGTTCCTGGTCACCACCAGCACCTACGACCGGGCGGAGCTGCTCACCTCCTACCGCCTGCTGGCCGAGGCGGCCGGGCTGGCGGGGGCGGCCGGGTAGCCGGGGTCGGCGAGGTCGGTGGCGCCGGTGAACGGGCCGTTCAGGGCCGCGAGTTCGTCGGCGTCGAGGACGAGCCCGGCCGCCGCCGCGCTGTCGCGGATGCTGGCGGGGCGGCGGGCACCGGGGATCGGGACGACGGTGGGGGAGAGGGCGAGCAGCCACGCCAGGCCGACCTGTTGCGGCGAGACCCCGCGCGCCTCGGCGACGCCGTGGAAGGCGCTGCGCGCCGGGACGCCGTCCGCCGGATCGTCCAGCACGCTCCGGGCGAGGCCGCCCAACGGGCTCCACGGCAGGAACGCCAGGCCCAGCCGTTCGGCGAGCCGCAGCTGCGGCAGGGCGCCGCGCTCGGCCGGGGAGAACCGGTTCTGCACCGAGACCAGCCCCGGGCCGAGGATCTCCCGCGCCGTCAGGATCTGCCGCTCGTCGACGTTGGAGAGGCCCGCCGCGCGGATCTTCCCCGCGTCCAGGAGTTCGCGCAGGGCTCCCACCGACTCCGCCCAGGGCACCTGGGGGTCGGGCTTGTGCAACTGGTAGAGGTCGATCGCGGCCACGCCGAGACGGCGCAGCGAGTCCTCGCAGGCCCGCCGGAGGTGCTCGGGCCGGCCGTCGACCGTCCACGAGCCGTCCCCCGGGCGGCCGCGCCCGCCCTTGGTGGCGACCAGCACGTTCGCGCGGTCGGCGGGGGAGCGGGTGGCCAGCGCGCGGGCGATCAGAAGCTCGTTGTGGCCGGTCTCGCCGGCGTGCCAGTGGTAGGAGTCCGCGGTGTCGAGCAGGGTGACGCCCGCGTCGATCGCGGCGTGCAGGGTGGTGAGGGCGGCCTCGGGGTCGGGGCGTCCCTCCACCGAGAGCGGCATCGCGCCGAGCCCGATCGCGCCGATGCTCCGCTCGCCGAGGGTGCGCTGTCGCACGGTCACACGTCCTTTCCGGTGGTGCTGGCTTCGGTGGGTTCGGTGGCTTCGAGGGCGGCGGCTTCGACGGCGGCGGCCTCGGTCACGGCGGCCGGCAGCCAGGAGTCGAGCGGCGAGAAGGAGAGGCCGAGCGATCCGGCCCGCCGGGTGTCCATCGGGTACCAGCGGTCGAAGGAGAACGGCGCGTGGTCCGTGCCCTGGGCGGGCCGGTAGCGGGCGGTCGTGCCGAGCTGCCCGGCGATCAGCTCGGACAGCCCGATCGCGTCGAGCGGCTCCGCCGAGGCGGCGTTGACCGCGCCGACCGCGGACGAGGCGGCGACCGCGACCAGGGCGGCGGCGATCTCCTCGTGCCGGACGAACGAGGTCGGCTGCGGGTGCTCGTGCACCGCGACCGGCCGCCCCGCGGCGACGGCCCCGGTGAAGTGCGCGAGCCGACAGGTGAAGTCCAGCGCCCCGCCGCCCAGGACGTGGGCGCTGCGCACGCTCGCCCAGCCGAACGGCGGCCGCCCGGCGGCGAGTACGGCCTCGGCCTGGCGCTTGCCCTCCGCGTAGGCGGCGGCTTCGCCGAAGTGCCGGACGAGCGCCACCGGGTCGTGCCACGGCAGGTCGAGGTCCACCGGCCAGTGCACCGGGTCGACGGCCTCCTCGGCGACCGGCACCCCGGGCGTGGTGCGGACCAGCGGCGAGGTCGCGGGGTCGTAGACCTCCATGGTCGAGGTCATCACGTAGCGCGGGGTCCGGTCGGCGAAGACCCGGCGGGCCACCACCGCCTGGGCGGGTGTGTACAGCACCTGGTCGATCAC
This sequence comes from Streptomyces sp. XY431, assembly GCF_001279805.1. Lineage (NCBI taxonomy): Bacteria > Bacillati > Actinomycetota > Actinomycetes > Kitasatosporales > Streptomycetaceae > Streptomyces > Streptomyces sp. XY431. The sequence goes on along the minus strand of NZ_LGDO01000038.1, from coordinate 4,020 downwards.
CGCGTCGAAGGTGCGGTCGCCGAGGGCGGCGGCCAGCGCGTCCTCGTCGTCCCGGTCGGCCCGGACGTGGTCGACGCCGGGCGGCGGCGTGGCGGAGCCCCGGTTGATCAGAGTGACCTCGGTACCGGCGTCGCGCAGCAGGGTGACCAGGTGGCGGCCGAAGTACCTGGTCCCGCCGATCACGGCGACCCGGCGCGGAGCGCGGTTCCGGGCGGTGGCGGCGGCGGTGGTGCTCCCGGCGGTGGTACTGCTGCTGGTGGTGCTGCCGGTGGCTTCTCGTTCTGCGGGGTGGTTCATGGCCATCACTCTGCCGTCGTACGGTCATCAGCAGAACTGCCGATCTGCTGAACGTGTCATCAGTTGAACTGGTGACTGGGTCGGGCCGGACCGAGCCGTCCTGCCCCGCGGCCCTCAGAGCCAGCCGCGCCGTGCCGCCTGCACCCCGGCCTGGAAACGGGTGGTGGCACCGAGCCTGGCCAGCAGGGTGGAGACACGCCGCACCACGGTTCGCCTTCCCAGACCCAGCCGCCGCGCGATCGCGTCGTCCGTGGCGCCGCTGGCCATCAGCACGAGGATGCGGCGGTCCCGGTCGTCGAGCTGGAGCCCGGGGCCGGAGGTCGAGGCGGGGACGGCGAGCCGCCAGAGCGTCTCGAAGACCGAGGCCAGGCCGCCGAGCAGGCTGGACGGGCGGACGAGCAGTGAGACGACTCCCACCCGGTCGTCGGCGGGCAGGGTGACGATGGCGAGCGCGTCGTCGCCGAGGGCGAGCTTGAGCGGCGGCTCGTCGAGCGTCCGGGCCTGTTCCCCGGCCTCGATCATCCGCGCCATGTTGGGGCCGGCCACGGGATCGTCGAAGGCGCACCCGCCGTAGATCGAGCGGTAGACGACGCCGGAGGCCATCCGCTGACGTTGCAGCACCTCCTGGTCGAGGTAGTGCGCGGAGTCCCCGGAGTACGGCGGGACGTCGATGACCCGCACCTCGCGGCGGGCGGCGAGCTGCAGCCGCCGTCCGGCCGCGAGGACCTCGGCGCGGTCCTCGACCACCTCCAGGGCGGCGTAGCCGCCGGCACTGCGGCGGGCGAGCCGGTAGAGCCGGTCGAGTTCGGCCCCGGCCCGGCGTACATCGGCCCGCCGGGCCGCGTCGCGCTGGAGCGCGGCCTCGACCACCTGGCCCGGGGGCAGCGCCTCCCAGGTGAGCCGCCGGTGGTCGCAGGCCATCACGATGCCCTCCTCGGCGAGTTCGCCCAGCAGGGCGAGCAGGGCGTCCTCGCCGATCCCGGCCTCCGCCACGAGGTCGGCGAGGCGCGCCTGCGGCCGGTCGACCAGCCAGTGGTAGAGCCGGCCTCGCTCGGAGTCGGGATCGAGTACGTCGTCGAGCACGGCACCTCCGTTTTCGCCATGTCCATGGCGATGTGACATGTCGTCGAAGCCTACCCACGCCGGTGGCGCACATGCGCCGCTGGCCCAACCGGGCCGCCGGGCGCTCTGGCGCGCGGCGGGGTCGGATCGCGAGAGTTGCTCGGTGTCCGCACAGTTCGCCGGGCGTCCCCTCCGGACGGCCGGCGCACGGCCGCGCCCTCACGCCCTCATGCCCTCATGCCCAAGGACGACCCATGACCGCTGCTCCGCCCACCGCCCGGCCCGCACCCGCGAGGACGGCGGTCGCCGCCCTGGTCGGCGCCCTCCTGCTGCTCCTCCTGCCCGGGGTGTCGTCCGCACGGGCCGGGGCGCCCGCCCCGCCGCCGATGACGGACGGCTTCGGGCTGACCCGGGTCGGCGCCGTGACCGGCAGCGCCACCAACTTCGTCCTCACCGTGACCACCCCGCAGGTCGCCGGCGAGCACACGATCCGGATCCTGCTGCCGGACGACTACGCGGACCGCCCCGACAAGCGGTACCCGGTCCTGTACTTCCTGCACGGCGCCTCGGACAACCCCGCCAACCCGGGCCTCGCCTACCCCGCCCTGACCGCGGCGACCTCGATGATCACCGTCATCCCCGACGGCGGCCTGCGCGGCTGGTACACCGACTGGCTGGACGGCGGCACGGCGGCCGGCGCGCAGAACTGGCAGACCTTCCACCTCACCCAGGTGGTGCCCTTCATCGACGCGAACCTCCGCACCCTCACCGACCGGAAGCACCGCGCGGTCGGCGGCCTGTCGATGGGCGGCTTCGGCGCGCTGCACTACGCCCAGGCCCGCCCGGAGCTGTTCGGCCAGGTCCTCACCATGTCCGGCGCCAACGACCTCTCGGCCGACGAGATGGTCGTCCGCGGCGCCGTCGTCGGGACCCTGACCAACGCCGGAACGTTGCTGTGCGCCCCGAGCGGCGGGCAGCCCTGCGGCTTCGACTTCGGACCCACGGTGTCCAGCGACGCGGTCTTCGGCACGCCGTACCCGGTCTTCGGCGCCGACTGGCGCTGGAACGCCGCCGACCCGACCGGTCACGCCGGACTGCTGGCCGACACCGGCATCGCCGTCTACACCGGCAACGGCAACGGCAACCCCGCCGGTATGGAGTTCTGGGCCGAGGGCACCGCGAAGCGCTTCACCGACCGGCTGACCGCCCTCGGCATCCCGCACCGCTACGTGAACTACGGCAACGGCGCGGGCTGGGGCACCACCTGCGACGGCGGCCACAGCTACGGCTGCTGGGCCCAGGACCTCGTGGACTACGTGCCGCGCCTCGAAGCCGCCTTCGCCTCCTGATCCGGGCGCGCCTGCCACAACACCCGGGCGCACCTCGCCCCTCCGCACCGCACCACGGTTCCCCTCCCGACGAAAGGAACGACCCGTGCCGTCGACCTCCGCCCCGCCCGCGGCCCCGAGCCGCCGCTCCGCCCCCTGGCTGCGCCTGCTCGCGGCCGTCCTGGTGACCTGCTGCGCCGCGCTCGGCCTCACCGCCGCGCCGTTCACGGCGACGCGGGCCGACGCGGCCGCCACCGACGCGGCCGCCACCGACGCGGCCGCCACCGAAGCGTCCGGAGCCGCCATCGGACCGGCCGCGACCTGCGCCTCCCCGCAGCAGTGCCTGACCATCACCTCGCTCAGCAACGGCCGCCGACTCGACGTCCAGAACGGCTCGACCGGCGACGGCGCGTACATCGTCACCAACTCGGCGCCGGGCTACCACCAGTCCTGGCGGCTGAACGTCGACGCCTCGGACTCCTCGTTCACGATCGTCAACAACACCACCGGCAAGTGCATCGACCTCGCCTGGCTCACCCCCGCCCTGCGCCAGCAGACCTGTGCCGGCCAGGCCAGCCAGAAGTGGTTCCTCCAGCCGGTCCCCGGCGCCGAGGACTCGTTCATGATCCGCCACCAGGGCGACAACACCTGTCTCGACCTGCTGCTCGGCGGCAACTACGACGACGCCTGGACCGACCAGTACACCTGCAACGGAACGGTGAACCAGCGCTGGTCCACCGGCTTCCCCGCGGCGGCCAGGAACCTCGCCGTCGACCACGCCGCCAAGCAGTGCCAGAAGGACATCTCCACCTGCTCCTGGGCGCTGAAGAGCGAGGCCCCGGCGGCCCCGCTGCCGAAGGTCTGCGTCTCCTCGGTCTGGTTCAACAACACCTCCGGCACCGTCCAGCAGGCCTTCTCGGTCACCAATATGAGCGGATGGTCCAACAGCATCGGCGCCGACATGGGGACGCAGATCTCCGGCGGCATCCCCGGCGGGGCGCTCACCACCGTGGTCAGCACCGCGCTGCACTACAGCAACGTCTGGCAGGGATCGACCACCGTCAACAACAGCGTCGCGGTGTCCGTCCCGCCCCAGCAGTACGGCTGGGTGACGCTCGCCGAGCTGGCCCGCAAGGTGACCGGCACCTGGACCTTCGACGCCCGCGGCATCCCCTGGACGGCCGAGGACACCCTCACCGTGCCGCTCACCTACGACCCGCAGGCGGGTGCGACGCTCTACATCGCCAACACCAGCCCGACCTTCACCAACTGCGCCTGACCTCCCGGTGACGGGGACACGGGGGTACGGGGGAACGGGGGCACGGGGGGGGGC
>NZ_LGDO01000037.1:0-29967 GCF_001279805.1 Streptomyces sp. XY431 | reverse complement strand
CTCCAACGGCGTCCGGAACCGCGGCGTCACCCGCACCTCCCCCAGCCAGCCCACCAACCGCTCCGCCTCCGCCCCGACCGCAGCCACCGCCTCCGCCCCCACGTCCTCGAACAGCCGCCACACCACCTCACCGTCCGCCCGCTGCGCCCAGCCGCCGACCACCCGGCCGCACCACCACACCGTCGGCCCGGCGTTCCCCGCCCGGTCGAACAGGGCCGGCACGTCCTGCGGCCGCAGATACCAGTCCCGCCCCCGCCAGCCCATCACCGCCGGATCCAGCCCCGGCAGCAGCGCCGCCCACGGCTCCGGCTCCGCCACCGGCGCCTCGTCCCCCGGCAGCACCAGCCCGACCGCCGCACCGCCCGTCGAACCCTCCGCCGCACCGCCCGTCAGCGCCACCTCCACCGCGCCCACGTCGGCCAGCGCCCGACGGACGTCCCCCAGCGTCCAGCCCGTCCACCACTTCACGTCCTCGACCGTCCCCGGCCCGTACCGCGCCAACCAGCGCCGCACCACCTCCGCCTTCGCCTCCCGCACCGGCACGTCCGGCCACTGCTCCACCGGCGCCCACGGATAGCTGCTGCTCAGCCACGACCCGCGCGGCCGCGACCGCCGCACATGCCCGTCCGAGGCCAGCAGCCGCAGCAACCGGCTCCCCACACTCTGCTTCGCCTCGTACGGCTTGCCCGCCGCCATCAGCATGGTCTCGCGCAGCGCCGGCACCTCCGCACCCAGCTCGGCCGTGGTCGCCTCCCCGCGCGCCGCGAGCACCGCCAGCACCGCCCGCTCGGTCTCCGCCAACCGCGCCTCGCTCCACCCCTCGGCGAACTCGCCGAGGTGCTTCAGCAGCGTCGCCCGCTCCTTCACCGCGATCGGCCGGGCCGCCGCCGCGCTCACGAACGGCGCGAACTCCTCGGTCACCGCGAAGAGCGTCCGCCGCATCGACAGCAGCTTCACCAGCGAGACGTCCTCGTACAGCGCCCGCTCCACCTCCACCGCCGACGGCTCCCGCAGCCGCGCGCACGCCGACAGGTACACCGTCGCCGGATCGGAGGCGTGCAGCCCGACCACCGCGTCCGCGGTCTCCTCCACCCGCGCCACCCGCGCGGCCGGCGCCAGCAGCTGCCGCAGCCCCAGCCGCGCCCGCCGCTGCCCGTCCCCGACCGGAACCACCCCAGTGCTCACCATGGCCGGGATCCTACGGGCCGTCACCGACAACCGATCGGAGGTGAATCCGACTGGCGCGGACCGGTCTTGACCGGACACAGCGCGCCCGGGCCACACTGGGACCGCCCTGAGCGTCCGCCGTCGCCCCGGCCGCGAGGCCACCCCACCGAGGAGTCCTCATGAACCGTCCGTCCGCGTTACGCCTGCGCGCCGCCGCAGCCCTCACCGTCCCCGCCCTCCTGCTCGGCGGAGCCACCACGGCCCTGGCCACCACGACCCTGGCCGCCCCGGCCGGCGCCGCGTCCACCCCGGCCGCCCCCGCCCGGACCACCACCTGGACCGAGACGGCGGTCTTCGTCGGCACCGCCTACGGGCACACCCCGAACTCGGCGATCGTCGCCGCCGGCGAAGTGGCCTACACCAAGGCCGTATCGGCGTTCTGGCTGCGCAGCGAGTGCACCATCGGCCTCACCAGTGCGACCTCGGACGGGCTCGGCTGGTACCTGGGCCAGGCCCGCCTGTACTGCCGGCGCTGACCGGCCGCCGTCCCGCCGGAGCACTCCGGACACCCCGGCGGGCCCCGGCGGGCTCAGCTGTTCGGCGACAGGACGAAGAGCGGGAACACCCGGCGCTCCGGCACCTCGCCGATCTCCGCCATCGCCGCCCGGATCTCCCGCAGGTGGTCGACCGTCAACTGCAACGGCGCCTCGTACGGCTGGTAGGTGTACCGGATCGGATAGTCCACCCCCGGCTTCACACTCATCTCGATGTGGCAGCCCAGCACATGGCTGACGGTCCGCGCCTCGCAGAACTCCACCAGCCGTCCGATCGAACGCCCGAACGCCGCCCAGTCCTGGATGTAGAGCCGCCCCGGGTAGACCGTGTCACCGGTGAGCAGGAACCCGCTCCACCGGTCGAAGAACGTCACCGCCGCCTCGTGGTGCCCCGGCGTCGCCAGACACTCCAGTACCCGCCCCCCGAGGTCGACCCGCGCCACCGCGTCCGGGTCCGCGTCGAAGCCGAGGAACGCCCACGCGGTCGCCTTGTCCGCCCGCACCAGCCGGGTGTCCGGCCGCCCCTCGAACTGCCCGTCCCCCGCGACATGGTCCCCGTGCGCGTGGGTGTGCAGCACCAGCAGCTCGTACCCGTCCCGCGGGTTGCGCCCCAGCCACTCGCCGAGGAGCCCGTCGACGGTCTCCCGCAGCGGGAAGAACTCCGCCGACGCGGTCGCCCCGGTGTCGATCAGCACCGCCCGCTCATTGCCGAACAGCAGGAACAGGAACGGCGCCTCGTAGTTGACCGCCATGTTCTGCCGCAGGATCACGGTGTGCTCGTCGTACCGATGGACCTGGATGTCCGGATCGGTGTTGTGCTTCGCCGACTCCGAGCCGTGGATCCACCGCACCCCGTCCAGCCCGCCCACCGGCGAAGCCGCCCCACCGAAGTCGACCCAAGAGCCGTTCCCGCCCATACCCGTCCCCCTTGCTCCGTGTACGCCGCTCCGCGCAACCCGTCCCCCTCCGGCGACGCTACCACCGCGAACAGCCGGAACGGGGGCGGGCCCCCGCCCCCGGGGCGGGGGGGCCCGCCGGAAGCCCGCGTTCAGCGGCTCACAGGTACAGCCCGGTCGACCCCTCGGTGTCACCGAAGCGCATCGCGGCCACGGCGTGCAGATCGCGCTCCCGCAGCAGCACATAGGTGGCGCCGCGGACCTCGACCTCCAGCTTGTCCTCGGGGTCGTAGAGCACCCGGTCGCCGGGCTCCACGGAGCGCACGCTCTGGCCGACGGCGACCGCCTCGGCCCAGGCGCAGCGCTTGGAGATCTCGGCCGTGGCCGGGATGAGGATGCCGCCGGTGGAGCGGCGCTCGCCCTCCCCCGCCTCGGTGCGCACCAGCACGCGGTCGTGCAGCATCTTGATCGGCAGCTTCTCGCCCAACCGGTCGTGGCGCCGCTCGTCGGCCTCGGCGGGGAGGGACTGCTGGGTGGGTTCGTCGTTCGTGCTCACGACCCCGAAGGTACCGCCCCCGGGCACGGCGTGTGACGCCAGCCCGGTCCCACCACGGACGGTCGCGCCCCGGACGACGCCGGGCCGGACGACGCCGGGCCGGGCACCAGGTGCCCGGCCCGGGGACGTGCCGCCGCGGCTCAGCCCTTGCGGCGCTTGCGCGCGGAGGCGACCAGCAGCACCAGACCGACCCCGACCAGCGCGGCCGGGACGATCCGCTCCTTGCGCGGCTGCCCCTTCTCGTCCACGAACTGCGCCCGGGCCTGCTCGACCAGCCCGCTCGCGGCCACGTACGCCCGGCCCGCCTTCTCCTCGACCGCGGCCACGGCCTTCGCCTTGACCTGGGCGGAGATGGTGGTCGGATGCACCCGCACGGCGAGCTCGTCCAGGGTCGCCGCCAGCTGGGTGCGGGTACGGGTGATGTCCGCCTCGATCTGGGCGGTCGTCCGCGCCGACTTGTCCGTAGTGCTCGCCTCGCCCACTCGGGCCACCCCATTCACTGATGTTGTCCTGTGCGACTGACCCAGTGTGTCAGCTGCCACCCGGGCCCGCGCGGCCCCACCCACCATCAGGGGTAAGTTGGCCGTGGTACGACTGCCCGCCCAGCACCAGGAGAAACCCCGTGAGTGAGCGTCTCCAGCCCGGTGACACCGCGCCCGCCTTCACCCTGCCCGACGCCGACGGCAACGACGTGTCCCTGGCCGGCCACCTCGGCCGCAAGGTGATCGTCTACTTCTACCCGGCCGCGCTCACCCCCGGCTGCACCAAGCAGGCCTGCGACTTCACCGACAACCTCGAGGTCTTCGCCGGCGCCGGCTACGACGTGATCGGCATCTCGCCGGACAAGCCGGAGAAGCTCGGCAAGTTCCGCGAGGCCGAGGACCTCAAGGTCACCCTGCTCTCCGACCCGGAGAAGAAGGTGCTGGAGGCCTACGGCGCGTTCGGCGAGAAGAAGCTCTACGGCAAGACCGTCACCGGCGTGATCCGGTCGACCGTGATCGTGGACGAGCAGGGCAAGGTCGAGCACGCGCTGTACAACGTGAAGGCGACCGGCCACGTGGCCAAGCTGCTGCGCGACCTCAAGGTCGAGGCGGCCTGACCCGGGGCTTCTCCCGGGGCTTCCCCCGGACGACGCAGCGGTGGCGGCGCACCCCCCGACCGGGTGCACCGCCACCGCCGTCTCTCACCTCAGGCGACCGCTGTCATCAGCAGGCGCCGAGGTCGCTCCAGACACCCCAGGCGCCGCTGGCGCTCGGGTCGTCGCCCTTGGTCCACCACTTGTTCTGGTAGTAGTGGCCCTTCCAGGAGACCTTGGTCGTGGTGGCGTAGGTGGTACCCGCGTCCCAGCTCGGCGCACCCGCGCAACCGGCCGGCGGAGTCGTCGGCGGCGTGGTGGGCGGAGTGGTCGGCGGGGTCGTGGGAGGGGTGGTCGGCGGCGTCGTGGGAGGCGTCGTCGGCGGGGTCGTGGGCGGAGTGGTCGGCGGCGTGGTCGGCGGAGTCGTACCGCCGTCCACCGCGCCGCGAGTCAGGTCGCCCTTGAGCCCGTACAGCGTGCCGGCCACGTTGACCGTCCAGTTGGACGGCGTGGACACCGGCAGGTAGTAGACGAAGTCCAGGTCGACCGAGGCACCCGGGGCGAGCGACTGCCAGCCCGGCAGCTTGACCGACACCCGGTTGTAGTTGCCCTTCAGACCGCCCACGTTCGGACCGGTGTGGTCCTGCTTGATCACCGTCAGACCGAAGCCCGACTGGTCCTTGGCGTTGCCCGGGGCCGAGTTGCCGTAGTCGAACTGGAACTCGGTGCCGCCCGGCAGGGTCAGCGTCGAGTTGTTGACGATGTGGATCTTCGGGTTGATCGGGTAGTTCGAGTCACCCAGCGCGAAGTTGGTGAACGACACGTCGACCGGCAGCGTCTGCTGCGGCAGCGCCGTCGTCGAACGGATCGCCCCGTACGGCGAGGCCGCCTTGAACTTGTCGTACATCAGCGAGGTCAGCGTGCTGCCGGGCACGTACTGGCCCTTGCCGCCGTTCGCGGCCGCGTCCCACTTGTAGTCGCCCGCGAGCTCCCAGATCATCGCGCCGCCGGCGCCCTGGTTGACGATGTAGTCGGCCTTGGCACCGACCGACTGCTCGTCCTCGGTCGACAGGAAGACCTTCTTGGTGTCGTTCCACAGCCACGGCGCGACCAGCGAGGAGCTGTAGTTGCGCACGTAACTGCCCTGCAGCGCGGTGTCCTTGACCCCGTACTTGGACAGGTAGTCGGGCAGGACGCCCTTCTCCAGGTTCTTCGCGTGCCACATCGGGTTCGACCCGGCCGGGGACTCCTTGCCCGCGTCGTCCTTGTCGTTCCAGATGTTGTCGATACCGACCGCGCCGTCACCGCAGGAGGTCAGGCCGGCGCCGACCGGGCAGGTCGTCGCCGCGGCGGTGCCCCAGAGGCCGTTGGTGCCGCCCTGGACGTTCTTGAAGCCGCGGGTGTAGTACGGCAGGCCGACATTGACCCGGCCGCCCGGCATCGAACCGCGGAAGTAGTGGTACGACCAGTCCGCGTTGAGATACCCGATCCCGCCGTACTGGCCGGTGCCGTAGACATTGGCCGCCGCCAGCTCGCCGTCCTTGCCGTCGTCGAACAGCGAGGCGTTCGGGCCGACGTACTTGTTCCAGGCGCCGTGCAGGTCGTACGACATGATGTTGACGTAGTCCAGGTACTGCGCCACCTGGAAGGTCTCCATGCCGCGCAGCAGGTAGCCGGACGACGGGGCCGCGACCGAGAGCAGGTAGTGCTTGCCGTCGGCGGCACCCGCCCGGTCCAGCTTCTCCCGCAGCGTCTTCATCAGGGCGGCATAACCCTTGGCCAGCGAGCCGCGCTTGCTGTTGGCGAGCTGCCAGTCCAGCGGGTTGCCCGCGTCCTTCATCGAGGTCGGGTACTCGTAGTCGATGTCGACGCCGTTGAACCCGTACTTCTTGATGAAGTCGACCGACGAGGCGGCGAAGGTGTCGATGCCCGCCTGGTTGACGCTGCCGTCCGGGTTGACGGTCATCGAGTAGAAGCCGCCGGTGTTGACGCGCTTGCCGTCGTCACCGAAGTAGCCGCCCGTCTCCGTCCAACCGCCCACCGAGATGAGGGTCTTGACGTTCGGGTACTGCTTCTTGTACTTGGTCAGCAGGTTGAAGTGCCCCTTGTAGGGCAACGACGGGTCGAGCTCGGCACCGGGCACGCCGGGGAACGAGATGCCGGTGGCCTCGTTCTTGTCGTTGTCGGTGCCGACGGACAGCTTGTTGTCCGAACCGACATGCCCGAAGGCGTAGTTGAGGTGGGTGACCTTGTCCCACGGGATGTCGCTGACCAGGTACGGCGGCGTGCCGTCCTTGCCGGTGCGCCAGCCGGTGAAGTAGCCGATGATGCGGCGCTGGTGGTCGGCGCCCATCTTCTCGCGGCCGTTGGTGTCGTAGACGCTGCAGTACGGGACGTCGACACCGGGCGTGGCATAGAGGCCGTCGGGACGACAGGCGGCATTGTCGACGGTGGCGGACGCCTGGGAGGGCGCCGCGCCCAGCGTGGCCATCAGCAGGCCGGCCATGGTGGCCGCAGCCAGCGAGGCCAGGCCGGCGCGGGCCGCCGGGCTCTTGGACCGACGGGCAGCGGTGGGACGCCGCTCCGCCGTGGATCGGATCAACACTCGGTCCTCCGGGCAGAGTGTCGGCGCGTGCCTGTGGGGGAGCACGCACGTGGGGGAAAGCAGATTGGCGCCGAAGCTATGTGGTCTGAACCACATAGGTCAATAGGTCTGTACCAATTGGTAATCAATTCCCCAACCCCGCCGCTTGACCGGCCCCCTCCACCCGTCACCCTGCCCCCACCGCCCCCACCCGCCCCACCACCCCTCCGACCTCCCGGAACACCCCACCGGAGGCAGCCCGTAACCGATCACCCCCGCACTCGTTCGCACACACGGGGGACGGGCACACACGAGCCCGAAGGGGAGAACGATGGCGGCCAAGTACACCCGCGAGCTACTGACCGCGCTCGCCGCCGAGTCGACCAGCATCAACGACATGATGAGGCGGCTCGGCGTGCCGATGGCCGGAGGCACACACAGCTATCTGGGCAAACGGCTCAAGCACTACGGAATCGACACCTCGCACTTCAACGACGGCCGACCCGACTACGGGCGCCGCCGGTACTCCCGGGAGGCCCTGGCCGAGGCCGCCGCGAGCAGCGACAGCATCAACGCGATGATGGCCCACCTCGGCGTCACGCCCTACGACAGCCTCTACGCGTACCTGAAGCGGCGCCTTGCCGAATTCGACATCGACACCTCCCACTTCACTTTCAGGGGCGACGGCCGCAACAAGGTCGCGGCCGTCCCCGCAGCAACGCTCACACAGGCCGTGGCGGCCAACCGCAGCTTCCGCGGCGTGATACTCGCGCTCGGCATGGTCGACTGCGGCAACACTCGGACCCTGGTGAGGGAGAGCATCGCCTTCCACCAGCTCGACACCAGCCACTTCACTGGCCGGGCGCACAACAAGGGCCGGAAGACCGGCCCTCGACGGAAGGCCGAGGACCTGCTCGTCCAGCGCCCTCCAGGAAGCCATCGCATCCCCGGCGACCGGCTGCGCGCCATGCTGATCCACATCGGCCGTCCCGACGTCTGCGAGATGTGCGGCACCCCACCGACCTGGCTCGGACACGCCATGACCCTTGAAGTCGACCACATCAACGGCGACTGGCTCGACAACAGGAGGGAGAACCTCCGGCTGCTCTGCCCGAACTGCCACTCCGTCACGCCGACCTACTGCGGCCGGAACGTGGACCGGGATGCCAGAAGGAGGGACAGCGCCGCGTAGCGCGGCCTTCCCTCGGGACGGGGTGCGGCCCGGCGGGCGACAAGCCGGTAGGCTTGTCCCGGCGTGCGCCCGTACCCCAGCTGGCTAGAGGGCTGCGACTTAGGATCGCAGGGTCGTGGGTTCGAATCCCACCGGGCGTACCGAGCAGATTGGCCCGCTAGCCTTCGATTCGAAGGCTAGCGGGCCAATCTCATTCTGCATCCGGATCAGCCGATCAGGTCCTTCACGACCGGGGCGAGGGCACGGAAGGCCTGGCCGCGGTGGCTGATGGCGTTCTTCTCGGCGGGGGTCAGTTCGGCGCAGGTGCGGGTCTCGCCGAGGGGCTGGAGGATCGGGTCGTAGCCGAAGCCGCCGTCGCCCGCCGGGGCGGTGCGCAGGGTGCCGGGCAGGCGGCCCTCGACGACGCGCTCGGTGCCGTCCGGCAGGGCGAGGGCGGCGGCGCAGAAGAAGTGGGCGCCGCGGTGCTCGGGGGCGATGTCGGAGAGCTGGGCGAGCAGCAGGTCGAGGTTGGCGCGGTCGTCGCCGTGCTTGCCGGACCAGCGGGCGGAGAGGATGCCGGGGGCGCCGCCCAGGACGTCGACGCAGAGGCCGGAGTCGTCGGCGACGGCGGGCAGTCCGGTGGCGCGGGCCAGGGCGTGTGCCTTGAGCAGGGCGTTCTCGGCGAAGGTGATGCCGGTCTCGGGGACGTCGGGGATCTCCGGGTAGGCGTCGGCGCCGACCAGTTCGACGTCCAGGCCGGCGTCGCCGAGGATGTCGCGGAGTTCGGCGACCTTGTGCTGGTTGCGGGTGGCGAGGATGAGTCGGGTGGTCATGGATCCACCCTAAACGGACAGGGGCCGTGAGCCCTCGTCAGCCGGTGCAGACCTTGGTGAGGTTGGAGGCGGCGTTGCCGAGCGGCTTGAAGTCCGGGACCTGCTTGTTGTTGACGGCCTGCTGGACCTTGTCGACCTGGGTGTTGAGGTCGTTGATGGCCTGGACGACGTCGGTGTCCTTGGAGTTCTTGCCGAGCTGGTCGAGGTCGTTCTTGAGCTTCTTCAGCGCCTGCCCGGCGGCGGCCGAGTCGTTGCTCGCGTTGCTGTAGGCGTTGCTGACCTCGTTGATGTCCCCGGTGATCTTGACGGCGGTGTTGCCGCAGTCGAGTGCCTTCTGGGCTGCGGAGCAACTGACCGCGCTGAGGGGGAGGATGGCGATCAGGCCGGCCACGGCGAGCATGGTGGGGCGGGCAATGCTCTGGGGCATCCGGTCCTCCTGGGTGCGCGGGTATCCGGAAGGGAAGGACGCGCGCTGAGGGGTGCGCGGTTCCCGGAACGGGGTGCTGCGGGAACCGTACGGGCTCCGGACCCGGCGTGTACAGCGGCCTGGTCCGGAGCCCGGGGGATTTCGCGGAACCGAAATGGAACCGGTATGCGGGGCGTGCCGGCGTCAGCTCTCCAGCTCGCCGAGGACCTTGCGCTGGACCTCGTCGAGCTCGGCGCAGCCGAGGGTGCCGAGGTCGAGCAGCTGGTCGAGCAGGGCGCGGTCGAAGGGGGCGCCTTCGGCGGTGCCCTGGACCTCGACGAAGCGGCCGTCGGAGGTGCAGACGATGTTCATGTCGGTCTCGGCGCGGACGTCCTCCTCGTAGCGGAGGTCGAGCATGGGGGTGCCGTCGATGATGCCGACGCTGACGGCGCTGACCCCGCCGGTGATCGGCTTGCCCTTGGCGCGGAGGAGCTTGCGCTCGCGGGCCCAGCCGACGGCGTCGACGAGGGCGACGTAGGCGCCGGTGATGGCGGCGGTGCGGGTGCCGCCGTCGGCCTGGAGGACGTCGCAGTCGAGGACGATGGTGTTCTCGGCGAGGGCGCGGTGGTCGACGACGGCGCGCAGCGAGCGGCCGATGAGGCGGCTGATCTCGTGGGTGCGGCCGCCGAGGCGGCCCTTGACGGATTCGCGGTCGCCGCGGGTGTTGGTGGCGCGCGGGAGCATGGAGTACTCGGCGGTGACCCAGCCTTCGCCGCTGCCCTTGCGCCAGCGGGGGACGCCCTCGGTGACGCTGGCGGTGCACAGCACCTTGGTGTCGCCGTAGGAGATGAGGACGGAGCCTTCGGCGTGCTTGCTCCAGCCCCGTTCGATGGTGACGGGGCGGAGCTGGTCGGGGGTGCGGCCGTCGATGCGTGACATAGGCACCGAGCGTAGTCGGTTGTGGGGGGCGTCCCGGCGTGCCTCGGCCCGCCGACCGGAGGGGTCGGCGGGCCGGGTGGCGCGGGGGCCGAGGTGGCACGGGGCCGGGGTGGCGCGGGCGCGGAGGCCGGGGCCGGGGTGGCGCGGGGCGCCGGATGGAGCGAGCCGGTGGGCTCAGCTCACATCATGTCCTCGATCTCGCCGGCGATCGGGTCGGCGTCGGTGCCGATGACGACCTGGATCGCGGTGCCCATCTTGACGACGCCGTGGGCGCCGGCGGCCTTCAGCGCGGCCTCGTCGACGAGGGAGGCGTCCTTGACCTCGGTGCGAAGGCGGGTGATGCAGCCCTCGACCTCTTCGATGTTGTCGATGCCGCCGAGACCGGCGACGATCTTCTCAGCCTTGCTGGCCATTGCTTTCTCCCTCTGTCTCGGCTCGTCGGCTGCTCTGCCGGGTGCCGTCCTGCGCGGTGACCTCGGTCGCGGGTGACGCGTGGTCAGTGGTCGGTCGTGCCGTGGCGTGCTGTCGGAGCAGCGCGACCAGCATGACGCGATCCGGACCGATATGTCACGTTAGTCCACTTTTGGCCCACTTCGACGCGCATACCCCTGGTCGGCACCCGAGGATGACGAGCAGCGGGGCCGGTTTCCCGGTGCGCGGACTGCGTCCCAAAGTGGTCTACACCAATATATGTGTACCCCGATGAACGCAGGAAGGGCCCCGGGTGTTCCCGGTCCCCGCCCGAGGTCCCGCCGGGGACCACCGGACGGCAACCGCACTCGGAGGGCGAAGGATGAGTTCGGCAGGCGCCGCGGCGTCGCAGAGCACGTGGTGGCACACCTTCTACGGCGGACTCCAGAAGATGGGCCGCTCGCTCCAGCTGCCGGTGGCGGTACTCCCGGCCGCCGGCATCCTCAACCGGCTCGGGCAGCCCGACGTCTTCGGCAAGGACGGCCTGGGCTGGGACAACGTCGCCAAGGTCTTCGCCGCGGCGGGCGGTGCGCTGCTGGACTCCTCGCTCGGTCTGCCGATGCTGTTCTGCGTCGGTGTCGCGATCGGCATGGCCAAGAAGGCCGACGGCTCGACCGCGCTCGCCGCGGTGGTCGGCTTCCTCGTCTTCTACCGGGTGCTGCACGCCTTCCCCGAGCACTGCCAGCCGCCGACGGTGCTGGTCAGCGACCAGTGCGTGGACTACACCTCGGCGAAGGCGGCCGCCGCGACGTACCAGAACCCCGGGGTGCTGGGCGGCATCCTGATCGGCCTGATGACGGCCTGGCTCTGGGTGCGCTTCCACCGCACCCGGCTGGTCGACTGGCTGGGCTTCTTCAACGGCCGCCGCCTGGTGCCGATGATCACCGCCCTGGTCGGGATGGTCCTGGCCTGCCTGGCGCTGTGGGTCTGGCCGCCGATCGGGCGGGCCCTGAACGACTTCAGCCAGACCCTGGCCGACCTGGGGTCGGTCGGCGCGGGCATCTTCGGCGTGGCCAACCGGGCCCTGCTGCTGATCGGCATGCACCAGCTGCTGAACACCTTCGTCTGGTTCCAGTTCGGCGAGTTCACCAAGCCGGACGGCACGATCGTGCACGGCGACATCCCGCGCTTCCTGGGCGGGGACCCGACGGCCGGCCAGTTCCAGTCCGGCTTCTTCCCGATCATGATGTTCGCGCTGCCGGCGTGCGCGCTGGCCATCGCGCACGCGGCCAAGCCGCACCGGCGCAAGGAGATCTACGGCCTGATGGTCTCGCTGGGCCTGACCTCCTTCGTGACCGGCGTCACCGAGCCGATCGAGTACTCCTTCGCCTACATCGCCCCGGTGCTGTACGCGGTGCACGCCCTGCTGACCGGCGTCTCGATGGCGGTCACCTGGGGGCTGGGGGTGCACGACGGCTTCAGCTTCTCGGCCGGTCTGATCGACTACGCGATCAACTGGAGCCTCGCCACCAAGCCCTGGCTGATCATCGTCATCGGCCTCTGCTTCGCCGCCGTGTACTACGCGCTCTTCCGCTTCATCATCGTGAAATTCGACCTGAAAACTCCGGGGCGGGAGGACGAGAGCGAGGTCGAGGACGTGACCAAGGCATAAACCGAGCGTCACCGCCGCCAATCCGAAAAGGCCCCCGGACCCTTGGTCCGGGGGCCTTCGGCATATCCGGCCCGAGCCGATGGTCCCGGTGCGGAACGCCGGACCGTCACCGGTGACGAGCCATCGGTGACCTGCCGGGGAGTCCCGGGGGCCGTCGGCTTTTTGTTGCGCAATTAGCCAAAATGCCAATCACGGCGGGTAATCAAGATCGTTGATCCGCAAGTAGGTTTCGATTTCATAGCGCTTCCCATCAGCACCGCTTTCGAGGGTTCCCCGCCCCCTCCACCCGTGCTACAAAACTGGTCTACACCACGTGTGGTGTAGACCAGTTCGCGGTTCGGCCCCCTGTGCCCTCCCCCCGACCGACCCGCCCTTGCCGTAAGGAATCCACCCCCATGAGTCAGTCTGCGCAGGCACCGGCGCCCGCCACGGCTCCGGCCACGCCCAGTCCCGCCAAGAAGTTCGGCCAGAACCTGCTCCAGGGCCTGCAGAAGATCGGCCGCAGCCTCCAGCTGCCCATCGCCGTCCTCCCCGCCGCCGGTCTGCTGATGCGACTGGGCCAGGACGACGTCTTCGGCAAGGACGGCCTCGGCTGGGACAAGGTCGCCGCGGTGTTCGCCGCCGCGGGCAACGGCGTCTTCGACAACCTGCCGCTGCTCTTCGCGGTCGGCATCGCCATCGGCTTCGCCAAGAAGGCCGACGGCTCGACCGCCCTGGCCGCCCTGGTCGGCTTCCTGGTCTACAAGAACGTGCTCACCGCGTTCCCGATCGCCGAGGGCCACATCGCCGACGGCAAGTGGGTCCCCGCCACCTACCAGAACCCCGGTGTGCTCGGCGGCATCGTGATCGGCCTGCTCAGCGCCGTGCTGTGGCAGAAGTACCACCGCACCAAGCTGGTCGACTGGCTCGGCTTCTTCAACGGCCGCCGCCTGGTCCCGATCATGATGGCCTTCGTCGGCACCGCCGTCGGTGTGTTCTTCGCCCTGACCTGGGGCCCCATCGGTGACGCGATCAAGAGCCTGAACGACACCCTCATCGGTGCGGGCGCCGTCGGCGCCGGCGCGTTCGGCCTGGTCAACCGCGGTCTGCTGCCGGTCGGCATGCACCAGTTCGTCAACTCCTACGCCTGGTTCCAGACCGGTGACTTCACCAAGCCCGACGGCACCGTCGTGCACGGCGACCTGACCCGCTTCTTCGCCGGCGACCCGACCGCCGGACAGTTCATGTCGGGCTTCTTCCCGATCATGATGTTCGCCCTCCCGGCCGCCGCCTTCGCGATCGCCCACACCGCCAAGCCGCACCGCCGCAAGGCCGTCACCGGCATGATGCTGTCGCTGGCCCTGACCTCCTTCGTGACCGGTGTCACCGAGCCGATCGAGTTCTCCTTCGTCTTCATCGCCCCGGTGCTGTACGTCATCCACGCGCTGCTGACCGCCGTCTCGATGGCCGTCACCTGGGCGCTCGGCGTGCACGACGGCTTCACCTTCTCCGGCGGTCTGATCGACTACGCACTCGCCTGGAGCAAGGCCACCGACCCGTGGATGATCATCCCGCTCGGCCTGGC
Organism: Streptomyces sp. XY431; assembly: GCF_001279805.1. NCBI lineage: Bacteria > Bacillati > Actinomycetota > Actinomycetes > Kitasatosporales > Streptomycetaceae > Streptomyces > Streptomyces sp. XY431. The sequence continues at coordinate 16,139 of NZ_LGDO01000037.1, read as the reverse complement.
GTTCGCCGCGCTGTACTACTTCCTCTTCCGCTTCGCGATCGTGAAGTTCGACCTCAAGACCCCCGGCCGCGAGGACGAGGACGAGATCGAGGACGTCACCAAGGCCTGACCGCCCGACGCCCGGAACCACCCGCACGCCGCTCACGGCCCCGCCCCGCCACCCGCTCCCCCGGGTGGCGGGGCGGGGCCGTTCCGCATGCCCGGGGCGGGCTTCCCACGTACCTGGGACCGGCTCCCCGGGTGTCCACCGAGGTGTCCACGGAGGTGGCCACCCGCTGGGACGACGGTTGACGAACCGGCGAGGGCGCTGGTCAACTGGGGCGGTGAACGCCTCCCACCCGCTGGTGACCCGCAGCCACATCGACTTCGGTCGCGTGTGGTCCGCGGCGTGTCGCGGCTGACCCGAGCGCTCCCCGCGCCGACGCCCGGCTGACCTCCCGCCGCGCCCGGCCGTTCCTCCCCTCCCCGCGCCCGCCCGTGCCCCGGGCGCGCGGCCCCGTGCCCGTCCGCACCGCCCGTCCCCGTACCCGCACCCGCCCCGGCCGCCCCACCGCGTCCGGGCCGCTGGCCACGGGTCGCGGGCCGGTCCGCGACCGCCGCACGCACCGCTTCCGTACGAGGAAAGTCAAGGCCACCCATGCCCCGCCAACTGCACCTTTCCGCCGCCCTCGACAGCCCCGGCCGGTTCGACGCCGCCCACTTCACCGACCTCGCCCGGCTCGCCGAACGGGCCGCCCTCGACTTCGTCACCCTCGACGACTCCTACACCCCCGAACCCGGCCGGCTCGACGCGCTGGCGACCTTCGCCCGGCTCGCCCCGGTCACCAGCGGCCTCGGACTGGTCCCGACCGTCACCACCACCCACACCGAGCCCTTCCACACCTCGATCGCGGTCAACACCCTGGACTGGGTCAGCGAGGGCCGGGCCGGCTGGCTGGTCGGGGTCTCCGACACCGAGGCCGAGGCCAGGGCCTTCGGCCGCCGGGGCACCGCCCCCGCCGAGAAGCTCTGGGCCGAGGCCGCCGACGCCGCCGACGCCGCCTCCCGGCTCTGGGACAGCTGGGAGGACGACGCGGAGATCCGCGACGCCGCCACCGGCCGCTTCGTCGACCGCGCCAAACTGCACCACATCGACTTCGAGGGCCCGTACTTCTCGGTCCGGGGGCCGTCCATCACCCCGCGCCCGCCGCAGGGCCGCCCGGTGATCGCGGTCACCGTCGCCGCCGCCGACCTCGCACCGGACGCCGGCCCCGGCGGCCGCGCCCGGGTCGCCACCGCCGCCCGCCACGCGGACGTCGTCCTGCTCGACGCCCCCGACCGGGCCACCCGGCTGACCGCCGCCACCGAGCTGCGGCTGCGCGGCGGCGAGGCGCTGCGGATCCTGGCCCGGATCCCGGTCGCGCTCACCACCGCCGCCGCGACCGCCGCCCTGCTCACCGAGGCCACCGAGGGCGGCGGCGGGGTCGACGGCTTCCACCTGGTGCCCGCCGATCCGGCCCGCGACCTCGCGGTGCTCGCCGACCACGTGGTGCCGGCCCTGCGCGAGCGCGGCCTGTTCCGCACCGGCTACACCGGCCGCACCCTGCGCGACCGGCTCGGGCTGGCCCGGCCCGCCAGCCGCTACGCGTCCGCCGCCACCAGCAGCGCCAGCAGCAGCACCACCACCGACATATCCGCCGCCGGAACGCCCGCCACCGCCGGTACGCCCACCCGCCCCGCCGCGACCGCCGAGGTGACCCGATGACGGACCGTCCGCTCAAGCAGATCCACCTCGCCGCGCACTTCCCCGGCGTCAACAACACCACGGTGTGGACCGATCCGGCCGCCGGCAGCCAGATCGCCTTCGAGTCCTTCCGCCACCTCGCCGCCACCGCCGAACGCGGCCGGTTCGACTTCCTCTTCCTCGCCGAGGGCCTGCGGCTGCGCGAGGTCAAGGGCCGGATCCACGACCTGGACGTGCTGGGCCGCCCCGAGTCGATCACCGTGCTGGCCGCGCTCGCCGCCGTCACCACCCGTCTGGGGCTGGCCGCGACCGTCAACGCCACCTTCAACGAGCCGTACGAACTGGCCCGCCGCTTCGCCTCGCTGGACCACCTCTCCGGCGGCCGCGCCGCCTGGAACGTGGTCACCTCCTCGGACGCCTTCACCGGTGAGAACTTCCGCCGCGGCGGCTACCTCGACCGCGCCGACCGCTACACCCGGGCCGCCGAATTCGTGCAGCTGGCCCGGGAGTTCTGGGACGCGGCGGGCACCGGCACGGTCCGCCACCAGGGTCCGCAGTTCGACGTCGAGGGCACCCTCTCGGTGCCCCGGCCACCGCAGGGCCACCCGGTGGTGATCCAGGCCGGGGACTCCGACGAGGGCCGCGAGTTCGCCGCCGCCACCGCCGACGTGGTCTTCAGCCGGCACTCCACCCTGGCCGCCGGACAGGCCTTCCACACCGACGTCAAGCGGCGGCTGGCCGCGTACGGGCGCAAGCCCGACGAGCTGAAGATCATGCCCGGGGTGACCTGGGTGCTGGGCGACACCGAGGAGGAGGCGGTCGAACGGGCCGCCGCGATCCGCCGCGCCCAGGTGAGCCCGGCCACCGCCATCGCCTACCTGGAACAGGTCTGGGGTGTCGACCTCTCCGGCCACGACGTGGACGGCCCGCTGCCGGACGTCGACCCGGTGCGCGGCTCCGGGCTGGTCCAGGGGCGGACCTCGCTCGGCGATCCGCTGGAGATCGCCGCCGAGTGGCGGGCGGTGGCCGCCGCGAAGGGGCTCAGCAGCCGCGAGCTGGTGATCGAGGTGACCGGCCGGCAGTCCTTCATCGGTACCCCGCGGAGCGTGGCCGAGCAGATCGACCGCCATGTGCAGAGCGACGCCGCGGACGGCTTCATCCTCGTCCCCCACCTCACCCCGGGCGGGCTGGACGAGTTCGTGGACCGGGTGGTGCCGCTGCTCCAGGAGCGCGGGGTGTTCCGCACCGAGTACACCGGGACGACCCTGCGCGAGCACCTCGGCCTGCCGGTCCCCGGCCGCCGCTGAGCCCGTCGCCGGGCCGCCGTCGGGGTCACCGTCGGGGGTCGCTGCCGGGGGTCGCTGCCGGGGCAGGTCCCCGGCGGCGGCCCGGCCGGGGCTCAGATCTCGTAGACCGCCCCGGCCCGGGCGATCTCGACCGGCCCGGGATAGGCGGCGGCCGCGTCCCGCCGGTTGAGCTCGGCGTCCGTCCACGGCGGGATGTGGGTGAGCACGAGCCGGCGGGCGCCGGCCGCGGTGGCGTGCTCGCCCGCCTCCCGGCCGTTGAGGTGCACGGCCCGGTAGGTGTCCCGGCCGTCCAGGTAGGCGGCCTCGCAGAGGAAGAGGTCGGCGTCCCGGGCGAGCTCGACGAGTTCGGCGCTCTCCCCGGTGTCGCCGGAGTAGACCAGGCTGCGGCCGCCGTGCTCGAGCCGGAAGGCGAAGGCGTCGACGGGGTGGTTGACCTGGGCGACGTCGATCCGGAAGGGACCGAGGTCGAAGCGGCCCGGGGTGAGGGTGCGGAACTCGAACACCTCCTTCATCCCCGGGTTCTCCGGCATGTCGTAGGCACGGGCCATCCGTTCGGCGGTGCCGGCCGGGCCGTAGACGGGCATCGGCTCGGGGCAGCCCTCGGCCCGGTAGTTGCGGGCGACCCAGTAGGCGCAGAGGTCGATGCAGTGGTCCGCGTGCAGATGGCTGAGCAGGATCGCGTCGACCTCGTAGATCGAGGCGTACTTCTGGAGGGCGCCGAGCGCGCCGTTGCCGAGGTCGAGCACGACCCGGTAGCCGTCGGCCTCCACGAGGTAGCTGGAGCACGGCGAGTCGGCCGACGGGAAGCTCCCCGAGCACCCCACCACGGTCAGTTTCATCCGAGCCCCTCCGCCCCGACACGTCCTGGCTGCCGCTGGTCATGACAGCGGGCCGGGAGTACCGGCCGGAGGCGCTGCCCTGCGCGTGTTGTCGAGAGTAAGGGCGGAGCGGCACTTTGCCCCCGTCTCCGTGCCGTGCTGTGGCTGGAATCACCAGAACGCCGGGGGGACGGGGGACGGACGGTGCGCCGGTGGTGCTCCGGCACCGGCCGGGGCGGCCCGGCGGCGGACGCTCAGCGGTGGCCGGGGCGGCGGCGGGCCCAGGCGCGGACGGTCTCGGGGTACCAGCGCGGGTGGCCGCCGCCGTCGACCAGGTCGGGTTCGGGGAGCAGGCCGTGCCGCCGGTAGTTGCGGACGGTCTCCGGCTGGACGTTGATGTGACGGGCGATCTCGACGTACGACCACAGGTCGGTACTGCGACTCACGGGCCACCTCCGCTGGTGCGTGGGGAGACGTTCGTGAGCAGCCTTTCCGCGCCGGGCGGCGGCCCCGCACCGGAACGGCCACCGTGGTCGTACCGTGACGAACCGGGAGCACGGTACGGACAAATCCCCGATCGTCACGACCGGGGCGGTGGAGGTTTCAGGCCCAGAGCTGGCCCTGCAGCGCCTCGACGGCGGCCTCGGTGGACTCGGCGGTGTAGATGCCGGTGGAGAGGTACTTCCAGCCACCGTCCGCGACCACGAACACGATGTCGGCGCGCTCGCCGGCCTGGGCGGCCTTGCGGCCGACGCCGATCGCCGCGTGCAGGATCGCGCCGGTGGACACCCCGGCGAAGATGCCCTCCTCCTGGAGGAGTTCGCGGGTGCGGCGGACGGCGTCGGCGGAGCCGACCGAGAAGCGGGTGGTCAGCACCTCGGCGTCGTACAGCTCGGGGACGAAGCCCTCGTCGAGGTTGCGCAGCCCGTAGACCAGGTCGTCGTAGCGCGGTTCGGCGGCGACGATCCGCACGCCGGGGACCTTCTCGCGCAGGAAGCGGCCGACGCCCATGAGGGTGCCGGTGGTGCCGAGTCCGGCCACGAAGTGGGTGACGGTGGGCAGGTCGGCGAGGATCTCGGGGCCGGTGGTGGCGTAGTGGGCGCCGGCGTTGTCGGGGTTGCCGTACTGGTAGAGCATGACCCAGTCGGGGTGCTCGGCGGCGATCTCCTTGGCGATCCGGACGGCGGTGTTGGAGCCGCCGGCGGCGGGCGAGGGGATGATCTCGGCGCCCCACATGCGGAGCAGTTCGCGCCGTTCCTCGCTGGTGTTCTCGGGCATGACGCAGACCATCCGGTAGCCCTTGAGCTTGGCCGCCATGGCGAGCGAGATGCCGGTGTTGCCGCTGGTGGGTTCGAGGATCGTGCAGCCGGGGGTGAGCCGGCCGTCGGCCTCGGCGCGCTCGATCATGTGCAGGGCCGGGCGGTCCTTGATGGAGCCGGTGGGGTTGCGGTCCTCCAGCTTCGCCCACAGGGTGACCGGGCCGTCGGTGTTGCCGGGGACCGCGGCGGACAGCCGGGGCAGGCGGACCAGCGGGGTGTTGCCGACGGCTTCGAGCGGGCTGTCGTAACGCAAGGGGTCCTCCGGCGGCGGCGGTGTGGTCGGGTCCGGTCGGGCGGTGCCCGCCCCGGCCCGGGCGGAGCGCCGGGCCGGGGCGGGCGGGGTGTCAGCGGGCGCCGCCGGCGACGGCGGGCAGGATGGTGACGCTGTCGCCGTCGGCGAGGGCGGTGGAGATGCCCTCCAGGAAGCGCACGTCCTCGTCGTTCAGGTAGACGTTGACGAAGCGGCGCAGTTCGCCGCCGTCCAGCAGGCGGCCGGCGATGCCCGGGTGGCGGGCGTCCAGGTCCTGGAAGAGTTCCCCGAGGTTGCTGCCGGTGCCCTCGACGGCCTTGGCGCCGTCGGTGTAGGTGCGGAGGATGGTCGGGATGCGGACCTCGATGGCCATGGGTGCGCTCCTGTGCGAGTCGTGAGGTGGGTGGGCCGCAGCGGGCGCGGCAGGGCGTGACGGCCCGGGGCGGTGGAATCCGCGGCGGGCCGGGACGGGCGGCTCAGCGCGAGCGCGCCGGCGTACCGGGACAGATCGCGCCGGCGTGCCGGCACAGGTCGATGTGCAGGCGCGCCACGAGGCGGGTGCCCGGGGCCTGGTTGCTCACATCGACGGAACGCATGGGCTCATCGTATAGATTCCCGGGCCCGCTCCTCCATGCCCGTCCCGGCATCCGGATGGTTTCGTCCCTCATGTCGAGACGGCCCGGGAACAGCAGTGGCCCGCCGACCACTCGCGGAGGTCGGCGGGCCTCGCCCAGGTGGGTGCGGGTCAGGCCTGGTGGGCCTCGACGACCTGGACGTCTTCCTCCGTGATCACACCGTCCACGATGCGGAACGAGCGGAACTCGTACGGGTCTTCGGTGCCGTTGCCCTCGGCGGTGGAGACCAGGACGTAGTGGGCGTTCGGCTCGGAGGCGTAGCTCACGTCGGTGCGCGAGGGGTAGGCCTCGGTGGCGGTGTGGGAGTGGTAGACGATCACGGGCTCCTCGTCCCGGTCGTCCATCTCACGGTAGAGCTTCAGCAGGTCGCCCGAGTCGAACTCGTAGAACGTGGGCGAGCGGGCGGCGTTGAGCATCGGGACGAACCGCTCGGGGCGGCCGCTGCCTTCCGGACCGGCGACCACACCGCAGGCCTCGTCCGGGTGGTCGGCGCGGGCGTGGGCGACGATCGCGTCGCGCAGTTCTCGGGTGATGGTCAGCATGGCGTCAGGATGCCACGCCCCGGCGGATCACCGCCGGGGCGTCCACGACGGCCGGGGGTGCCGTCTCAGTGCGTGTCGGCGCCGTTGCCGGCCGCGTGCAGGTGGTCGTGCGCGACCGCGTGCACCGCCTCGGGGCGGCGGCGCTTGAGCACCTGGTAGCCGGCCACGAGCAGGACCGCCCAGACCGGGAAGACGTACAGCGAGATCCGGTTGTCCTCGTCCAGGGCGATCAGGACGACCACGAGGACGAGGAAGGCGAGCGAGGCCCAGCTGCTCCAGAGGCCGCCGGGGGCCTTGAAGCTGGGCGGCGGCAGGTGGCCGCCCAGCCAGGCCTTCCGGTAGCGGATCTGGCAGATGAGGATCATCGCCCAGGTCCACAGGCCGCAGACGGTGGCGACCGAGGTGATGTACTCGAACGCGCGGGCCGGGACGAGGGCGTTGAGCACCACGCCGGCGCCCATCAGCAGGCAGGAGAGGGTGATCGCGACGGACGGCGTGCGGCGGGAGTTGAGCTTGGTCAGCCGTCCGGGGGCCTGGCCGCGCAGCGCGAGGTCGCGCAGCATCCGGCCGGTGGAGTACATGCCGGAGTTGCAGGAGGAGAGCGCGGCGGTGAGCACCACGAAGTTGATGATGCCGGCCGCGGCGGGGATGCCGATCTTGCCGAAGGCGGCGACGAACGGGCTGACGCCGGGCTGGAACTCGGTCCACGGCACCAGCGAGAGGATGATCACCAGGGCGCCGATGTAGAACAGCGCGATCCGCCAGGGCAGGGTGTTGATGGCGCGCGGGAGGGTCTTCTGCGGGTTCTCGCTCTCCCCGGCGGTGACGCCGACGAGTTCGACGCCCAGGTAGGCGAACATGACGATCTGCAGGGTCATCACGGTGGCGCCGATGCCCTTGGGGAAGAAGCCGCCGTTCTCCCACAGGTGGGTGATCGAGGCGGTGTCGCCGGCGTCGCTGAAGCCCAGGGTGAGGACGCCGATGCCGATCAGGATCATGCCGATGATGGCGGTGACCTTGACCATGGAGAACCAGAACTCGATCTCGCCGAAGAGCTTCACCGAGATCAGGTTGGCCCCGTAGAGGATCACCAGGAAGACCAGCGCGCTGAGCCACTGCGGGATGTCGGGCGCCCAGAAGCGGACGTAGACGGCCGCGGCGGTGGTCTCCGCCATGCCGGTGACCACCCAGAACAGCCAGTACGTCCAGCCGGTCACATAGCCGGCGAAGGGGCCGAGGAACTCCCGCGCGTACTCGGCGAAACTGCCGGAGACCGGGCGGTAGGTGAGGAGTTCGCCGAGTGCCCGCATGATCACGAAGATCACCACGCCGGCGACGGCGTAGGAGAGGATCAGGCTGGGGCCGGACTTGGAGATCGCGGTGCCGGCGCCGAGGAAGAGTCCGGTGCCGATCGCGCCGCCGATCGCGATCATCTGGATCTGGCGGCTGCCGAGCCCCCGCTCGTAGCCCTCCTCGTCCGGTTTCGCGTCGACGACCTCGTCGTAGAGCCGTTCGGCCATGGTGCACCGTCCTGGATGGGTTCTCGTGGTGGGACTCGTGGGGATGGGGAGCAGTCGTACCACGCCCGATCCGGACAGCGGTGTCCATCTGAGCGATATTTGAGCATGTCCCGATAGGGTTTCGCCCGTTTTGACCGGAAAAGCCCCGGCCGCCCGTCCAGCATGCGGACGGGCGGCCGGGGCCTGCTTTGAACCGGGGCGGCCGCTCCTGGGGCGCCCCGGCGGCTCAGCCGGCCATCGCCTCCAGCAGCGACTCCTGCAGCGCGCCGAGCCACAGGTAGGCCATCACCAGCGGCTTGCGGTCGTCGCTGTCCGGCAGCTCGTAGAGGCCCCGCTCGTCCTCGTCGGTGACGTCCAGGCGCACCCCGAGGGTCAGCCGCAGGTCGTTGAGCGCGCCCAGCCAGTGCCGGCACCCCACGGCGTCGAGCTCGACCGTCCCGTCCTCGCCGCCCAGGCCGTCCAGGGTGCGCACGGTGTACAGCGCGTCCTCCCGCTTGCGGGTCCGCAGGTCCGGCTCGGTGAAGCGGCGGAACTCCCCGGCCGCCTCCCGGGCCTCCGGGTCGGCCGGTCCGGCGGGATCCCCGTAGGCATCGGGGAAGAGCCGCGCCAGCGCCGGGTCCGCGGGCGCCTCGGTCGGCCCCTCCGCGAACAGCGCCGCCAGCGGGTCACCGCCGTCCCCGCCCGGGCCCGGCCCGATCAGCTCCAGCATCTGCACTTCCAGCGAGCGCAGGATGGAGGCCTCCAGCTCGTCCAGCGCGAGCACCGCGCCCCCGTCACCGGCACTCTCGAACAACCCAGCCATCGGTATCGGTCAGCCCGTCTTCGTCTTCGTCGCCGTCATCGTCGCCGTCGTCACCGCTGTCGCCCCAGCGGGCGCCGCGGCCTCAGTCGTGCTGCAGGGTGGCCCAGAGACCGTAGCCGTGCATCGCCTGCACGTCGCGCTCCATCTCCTCGCGCGAGCCGCTGGAGACCACGGACCGGCCCTTGGTGTGCACCTCCATCATGAGCTTCCTGGCCTTGTCCTTCGGATAGCCGAAGTAGGCCTGGAAGACGTACTGGACGTAGCTCATCAGGTTGACCGGGTCGTTGTGCACGATGGTGACCCAGGGGGTGTCCGGTTCCGCCACCGGTACGCCCTCGACCTCCGGGCGCTCGATCTCCACGGGCGCGACACTCACCGCGGGGTCCCTCCTGTCGCCTGGCTCTCCAGGTGGCTCCCACCTGGCCGTCACGTGGTTTGCACGTGCCCCTTCAGCCCCATGCTGCCATCCGGGGGACCTCGGGGCGATTCCGCCCCCGGCCCCACGACCCGGTCCCGGCCCGCCCGCGGACCGCCCCCGGCCCGCCCGCGAGAGGCCCGCGAGAGGCCCGCCGACGCGCCCGCCGACGATCCGCCACGAGAAATCGTCACTCTGACGCTAAGGGGTAGTAGCATCATCCTCATGGACGCCACTTCCGTGACTGCGGCCGGCTCGACCGCGCTGCTCACCGACCGCTACGAGCTCACCATGCTCCAGGCCGCCCTGCGCAGCGGGGCGGCGCACCGCCGCTCCGTCTTCGAGGTGTTCACCCGCAGGCTGCCCGCGGGCCGGCGCTACGGCGTGGTCGCCGGCACCGGCCGGGTCCTGGACGCCGTGGAGAGCTTCCGCTTCACCTCCGCCCAGCTCGACTGGCTCGCCGGCGAGCGGATCGTCGACGAGGAGACCCTGCGCTACCTCGCCGACTACCGGTTCACCGGCGACATCCACGGCTACCCCGAGGGCGAGGTCTACTTCCCCGGCTCCCCGCTGCTCACCGTCGAGGGCAGCTTCGCCGAGGCGGTGATCCTGGAGACGGTGATCCTCTCGATCCTCAACCACGATTCGGCGATCGCCGCCGCCGCCTCCCGGATGACCTCCGCGGCCGGCGGGCGCCCGGTGATCGAGATGGGCGCCCGGCGCGCGCACGAGCGGGCCGCCGTCACCGCCGCCCGCGCCGCCTACGTGGCCGGCTTCACCGCCACCTCCGACCTGGAGGCCGGCTTCACCTACGGCATCCCGACCACCGGGACCGCGGCGCACGCCTTCACCCTCGTCCACGACAGCGAGCGGGACGCCTTCCGGGCGCAGATCGACTCGATGGGCCGGGGCACCACCCTGCTGGTCGACACCTACGACCTGCGGGAGGCCGTGCGCACGGCCGTCGAGGTGGCCGGCCCCGAGCTGGGCGCCGTGCGGATCGACTCCGGCGACCTCACGCTGCTCGCCCACCGGGTCCGCCGCCAGCTGGACGAGCTCGGCGCCACCGGCACCCGGATCATCGTCACCTCCGACCTCGACGAGTACGCGATCGCCGCGCTCGCCGCCGCCCCGGTGGACGGCTACGGCGTCGGCACCAGCCTGGTCACCGGCAGCGGGCACCCGACCTGCGCGATGGTCTACAAGCTGGTCGCCCGGGCGGCCGGTCCGGACGGGCCGCTGGTCCCGGTCGCCAAGCGCTCGGCCGGCGGCAAGACCAGTGTCGGCGGGCGCAAGTGGGCCGCCCGGCGGCCGGACGCGGACGGCGTCGCCGACGCCGAGGTGGTCGGCACCGGACCGGTCCCGGCCGAGCTGGCCCCGCACCTGGTGCAGGTGCCGCTGGTCAAGGCCGGCGAGGTGGTCGGCCGGGAGCCGCTGGAGGCCGCGCGCGAGCGGCACGTCCGGGCCCGGGCGGCGCTGCCGCTGTCGGCGACCCAGCTCTCCAAGGGCGATCCGGTGCTGGCGACCGAGCTGCAGGTGTGACGCCGGGGTCGGCGGGGCGGGGCGGGTCCGGGCGGCGCCGGTCGGCGCGACGGTTCGTCCACAGGCCGACGGGCCGGGCCCTCCCCGGGCCTTCCGCCCCCGGATGCCACTGCCTACAGTCGACCGTAGAGTTCCCCTCACACAGGGCCTGAGGTCCCCTCACGCCCCCTCCCCACGTCCTCCGCAGGACCCCACCGGACCGAGGAATACCAGCCATGCACCGGGCACTGATCGTCGTCGACGTGCAGAACGACTTCTGCGAGGGCGGCAGCCTGGCCGTCGCGGGCGGGGCCGAGGTGGCCGCCGCGATCACCGACCTCATCGCCGAGTCCGCCCCCGGCTACCGGCACATCCTCGCCACCCGGGACAACCACATCGACCCGGGCGACCACTTCTCCGACGAGCCCGACTTCGTGCACAGCTGGCCGGTGCACTGCGTCGCGGGTACCGAAGGGGTCGGCTTCCACCCGAACTTCGCGCCCTCCGTCACCTCCGGCGCGATCGAGGCGGTCTTCGACAAGGGCGCCTACGCCGCGGCCTACAGCGGCTTCGAGGGCGTGGACGAGAACGGCCGGGGGCCCACGGAGTGGCTGCGCGAGCGGCAGGTCACCGAGGTGGACGTGGTCGGGATCGCCACCGACCACTGCGTCAAGGCGACCGCACTGGACGCGGCGCGGGCCGGGTTCCGCACCCGGGTCCTGCTCGACCTCACCGCCGGGGTGGCCGCGCCGACCACCGCCGCCGCGCTGGACGAGCTGCGGGCGGCCGGGGTGGAGCTGGTCGGCACCCCGATGGTCGGGGGCTGAGCCGGGCCCCGTCCCGACTGTTCGGACCTTCCGGCGGCCGCTCCGGGCTCCCGGGCGCTCACCGCTCGGTGACCAGCAGTTCCACCACGTCGGTGCCGCCCAGCCGGAAGGCCTCCCGCAGTTCGGCGCCGACCGCGTCCGCGTCCCCGGCCAGCCGCGCGCCGGAGACGTACACCACCCGGACCCCGAGGTACTCCATCCGGTGCTGCCCGCCGCGCACCCAGGCCGCCTCGCCCTCGCTGACGCAGCGCAGCTCCGAGTCGACCTCGACCGCGACACCCGCCTGCGGCCAGTAGAGGTCCGGCACGGCGACGTAGGTGCCGCCGCGCATCCGCAGCTCCGGGGAGGTCAGCGGCACCGGCAGCAGCCACTCGTCCACCAGCTCGCCGACCCGGTCCAGCACCCGGTCCCGGTCGGCGGCCAGCAGGCCGTCCAGCACGGCCCGCACCCGGGGGTCGGCGGTCAGCCCGGACTCGGCCAGCTCGGCGGCCAACTCCCCCACCGGACAGTGGAGCTCGGGCCGGCGGACGGCCTCGGAGAGCACCTCCCGGACCGGCGCGGGCGCGAACACCCCGGCGCCGGCGCCGGCCGCCCACTCGGCGGAGGTCCACTCGCGCAGCGCGTCGGCCACCGCCCTGGCGACCGGCGCACAGGCCAGGCCGTGCACCGAGCGTGCCACCAACTCCCGCTCGGTGCGCCGGATCCGCACCTCCCCGGCGTCCTTCAGCCGGCGCTGGCGCGGCACCAGCACGTCCACCCCGGTGACCGCCGGCAGCCGGGGCACCGCGGCGAAGCCGTACAGCGCGAGCGCGGCGGCGCCGGTGATCACCGCCCCCTCCCGGCTCCCCTCCTCCCGGCCGTTCTGCGCCGCGTACAGCAGCGCGGCCCACATCCGCTGCTCCGGCGAGGGCTCGCCGGACTGCATCAGATAGACCCGGGGGAGCAGCCGCTGCCAGGGCCCGCCGCGGCGGCAGTGCTCGCTGACGACCCGGGACGGCACGCCCCTGGCGCGCAGCTGACCGGCGGTGAGGACGTTCTGCTGACGGCGCGCCAGCTCCTCCAGGGAGGGCGGCGGCGTGGGAATCCGGTAGCTCATGCCGACACCATCCCCAACGCTCCGGGGCCTTTCCCGGCCGCCTGACGCACTGTTACCCAACCGTCGCGAAACCGGGACCAGTCCGCACTAAAGTCCTCATACCCTCACCCATTCGGAGGAATGGGTGATCATCGTCTTGTCATACTCGATTACTCTCGATCGACCACCTGGCCGTCTGACCGTGCGTGACCAAGCACATACGGCAAAGTCACCTCCGGGCGTCACTCCAGCCCGCCGGATTGCCTACCCTTAGTACATGTCACGTGACGAGACCGCCGGCCTCCGCGCGGCCCAGCTCCGCCTCGGACGCCTGCCCGGATACGTCCGCCGGCCGGACCCGGCCCGCCGCAGCGGCGCACAGGGCCATACTTACAAGAAGGGTTGGGAGGTCCGCTTCACCGCGCGCAGCGAAGCGGAGATAGCCGAGATCCGCGACCTCGTGGTCGCCGCCGGATTCGCGCCCGCCCGCCCCTTCTTCAAGGGCCACCAACTGATCCAGCCCGTCTACGGGATGGCAGCCGTCCAGGCCTATCTGGCGGCTAGACAGGCGGCCGAGGAACAAGCGGCGCGCACCGCCCCCGGGCGGGTCCGAGGGGCCTCCGGGGCGGCCCGCCTGCGAACGGCCACCAGGGCCGCGCACGAGGCCGCCGAGGGCACCGCGCACGAGCTGCGCGAGCTCCGGGAGGACCCTGGCCGCGAAGCCGCGGAGCATCCCGCCCCGGGGCCCGCCGCCCGGGACGGCGCGGCCGCGGACCGTACGACGCCGGACCATGCAACGCCGGACCGTACGGCCGCGGGCCGCAGTGCCCCGGACGGCGCCCCGGCGGGACGCGGGACCGCGGACCACGGCACGGCCGACCTCCGCCCCGAGGACCTCCGGGGCCGGGAGCACGAACGGGAACGGCTGGCCGTGGCCGAGGAAGTGGCCCGCACCGCAGGGGCCGCGGCTGCGGCGGCCGCGCGGCGCGCCCGCCGCCGGGCCACCGACACCTTCCCCGCCCAACTCGCCCGGGGCACCGCACCGGACGACCTGACCGCTCCGACGAAGACCCGCAACACAACCTGACAGTTCGTCAACTCTCTGCTCGTACACGGCGATCCGCCGACGAAGGGCCGGGCACGCGGGATGCGTGCGACGGGGCCGGCCCACCGCCCCACCCCGTCCGGAACCGCGCCGCCAGGCCGCTGCCCGCGTCATCGTCGCAGCCCGGCCCGGCCCACCCAGCGCGCGAGCGGTGGTGCGCCCGGTGGTGCGGGCGCGGCTTCGCGCCGCAGGCGTGGACGGGAACCGCCGAACCGCTTACGGTGGCACATCACACCCCCCGCGGTGGCGCACCGACCGATCCGCCACCACCGCCGTGCCACCCCGCTGACCGGCCACGAAGCACCGCACCCCAGCCTCTGACACCACTGCGCAGCACTCCACGCCCCTCCGCCACCGCCGCACCGCACGCCGGACCCCACCCGGCCACCGCCGGAACCGGCCGCACGGCGACTCCTTCCGGGCATTCCATCCGATTGGTAACCCAGCGCACCGAGCGCCTACCGTAGAGTGAGCACAGATGATCGACCGTCAGATGCCCATCTCACTTGCCGAGAAGCCGAGATGACCCAACGCCACGACAGCACCGCCGAGCCACCCCCGGGGCCCGGCGAACCACCCGCCGTACCGCTGGAGTTCGCGGCCTTCTGCGAACTGCACCGGCCGCGGTACCTCAGCTACGCCCGGGTCTGGCTGCCCGACCCGGACCGGGCGACCGGCGCCGTCCAGCAGGCCTTCGCCGAAATCGCCGTCGAGTGGCGCGAATTACTGGGGAGCTCGAATCCCACCGCGCACGCCTGGCAGATCCTGCGCGCCACCGTCGACGAGCACACCCGGCAGAGCGGCCTGCCCGCCGCCCGCCCCGCCGCCCAGGACCGTCCCGGCCACGCCGCCGACGACGATCTCGCGATCCTGCACTACGTCGTCGGTCTCGCTGCGCCCGAGATCGCCGACGTCATCGGCACCGACACCGCCAGCGTGGCCGGCCGGCTCCGCCGCACCATGCTGCGTGAGGCCTCCGGCTGGTGAGCCGCCGCCGGGCCCGCCCCGGACCGACCCGGACCGCACGGGCGCACCCAGGCCCGCTCGGGACCGCCCACGGGCCCCGGTGCTCAGACCCGCTCGCCCGTCACGTCGTACAGGTGGTGGACCGGGTCGTGGATCAGGTACCGGGCGAACGACTCCACCGTGAACCGCGCCCCGTCGGAGCGGTTGCCGGTCCGCGCCCACCGCGTGCCCGCCACCCCCTCGAACGCCGCCGCCAGCGCCTCCGCGGCCTCCGCCAGCTCCACCGCCACCGCGGCCGGCCGCTGCTCGCCGTAGCGCTCGGCGACCGCCGTCGCGTCCTGGTCCCAGTTGGCGAACAGCGGGTCGTCCTGGTCCAGCATCAGGTCCAGCCGGACGCGGAACAGCCGGAAGACATCGCGGACGTGACACGCGTATTCGAGGTCCGACCAGATCTCCGGACGCGGACGACGGCGCAGCGCCGCCGGGTCGCCGCCCAGCACCGCCGTCCAGCCGGCCGCGTTCGCCCGGACCATCCCGGCCACGTCCTCCCGCACCACCGCGCCGGCGTCCAGCCCGCAGTCGGCGCAGGGCTGCTCCAGCACCCAGGTCCAGTCCTTGGTGTCGGGGACGATCGCGTCGGCGGCGGCGTCCGCGGTGACGGCGGCTGCCGCGTCCGCGGTGACGGCGGGCTCGGGCGAGGTGTGCTCGGAATCGGTCATGCGCCCAGGATGGCCGCGCCCCGACCGCCCCCACCAGCGGCGTCAGCGCCAGCGGTCACCGAAATCCTGCCAGCCCTACCGCTCCGCGAGCTCGAAGGCCTGCCGCGCGGCGAGCAGTTCCGCCAGATTCGCCCGGCTCCACTCGCACACCGCGTCCATCGGCCCCAGCAGCGTCCGCCCGAGCGGCGTCAGCGCGTACTCGACCCGCGGCGGGTTCTCCGCGAACTCCGTCCGCTCCAGCACGCCGTCCTGCTCCATCGACCGCAGCGACTCGGTCAGCACCTTCGCCGTGATCCCCACCAGCGGCACCCGGAGCTCCGAGAACCGGCGCGGGCCGCCCTCCAGACAGCGCAGGATCCGCCAGGCCCACTTCTTCCCGCCCAGCACCGGAACCGTCGGCACGGGGCAGTCCGGGTCGAAGAGGTCCGGTGGCAGCGGCGCGGGCACGGTCCGAGTCATCCCCCGACCGTAACCGAACAGAGGTCCCCGCCGGTACCGTTGAAGTAACCGGCACCCCCCGGTCTACCGTCACCGCGACGGCGGACGGCCCCCTGGCCCCCGCCCCGACCCACCGACGGAGACCGCCATGAACCGC